>NZ_JACSJL010000002.1:0-300000 GCF_018617075.1 Exiguobacterium sp. s123
GGTCTATGAGAATGTGCTGAACGACGCGATCTTCAGCGGAGATTTGGTAGAGGTAAAATATGTGGAGAAGCGGGAGATGAAACGATTCAGAGGATTCGTGCACCGGACGAACTACATGGAGCGGACCGTCGAGCTGGCCAATCAAAGGGAAGGGATCATCCATGTGCCGTTCGAGGCAATCATTCACGTCGAACAATCGATAGACTAACGCCCTGGCGGTTGCTGACGAAAAATCCTTTGCTGCTTTTATAGATGTATCAGTTAAAAGTTGCAGTACACTGATATCTTTAAATCATTCCGTTTGTCAATTTAAGCTAGACAGATCGACTCCATTCAGGTGACTCAAAAATGCCTCCAACGGTGTGCGGTAATTCAGTGACTTTCTTGGGATGTTATTCCGCTTGTCGGCCACCGACGAAATGAATGTTTGATCCACCTGGTTGAAGTCCATTTCCTTTGCCAAGCCGTCTTTCCGCAGGAGCCCGTTGGAGTTTTCATTCAAGGCGCGCTGAGAAGGCGTGCCGGGATCCGCAAAGTAAATCGAGACGTCGTGCCGGTTGCACAACGGTTTCCAATTGGAGAATTCCTTGCCGCAATCAAACGTGATGGATTTGAACAGATTTCTCGGGACCCCTTGGAACCACTGGTTCAACGCAGTTTCAATATCGCAAGCCTTGCGTCCTGCAGGCTTCAGGGCGATGATGACTTTCGTCAGCCGTTCGACCAGCGTGATCACCGCACTTTTGTGGCGGGCACCCACAATGGTGTCGCCTTCGATATGCCCGAACTCTTTTTTGAACGACGGGTTGTCGGCTTCCCGTTCGGAAATATGGCGTTTGAACGCCTGTTTTCCCCGGCGTTCCTGGTGTCCATTGGGTTTCCGTTTTCCTTTCATCGGCAGCGTGGCGGCGTCAAAGACCTGATTTTTGAACATGCGATAGATGGTGCGCGCGGAACAATCGATGGCCGTTTCTGCCCGGCCGACAATGACATCCGGCGTCCAGCCCTGCGCCACCTTGTCTTGAACATAGGCCACTTGTTTCTTCGGCAGGACAATCTTCCGCCGGCCGCAGCGTTTCTTATTTTTCTTGTATTGCGTGTAGAAGTCGAGCGCTGTATGTCCTGATTTCAGGAAATTGATGACGTTGTAGATTGGCTGCCTGGAACGGTTCATCAACTTAGCAATGATCGCTACAGGTATATTTTGGCGGTGGTAGGATTCTATCATCACCAGTTCATCCGTGGTAAGATGGGTGTAGGTCATTCGTGATCACTCCTATGTTTTTCTTTGGTCGGAAAATACATTGTGAGTGTACCACGAATGGCTTTTTCAATTGTCTAGCTTAATTTTACAATCGGCTATTAATGAATGAATGATCAATTTTTGAAAACTTTTTTGTGTTAATTGAATTTAAGTAGAAAAGAGAAGAAGCTTTTGGGCTTCCTCTCTTCCGATAATATCTCATATGTTAACTATAAAAATATATTTAATTATCCAAAGTCTTCAAACCTCCGTTTGACTTTAACCTAATACAAAACTGTGCCCCCAAGGTTAAAGAAAATTCAACTTTTGGGAGGCAGCACTTTTCGTGTACGACAATTAAACACGGTGTTAAACAGCTCTATTTCTTAGTTTCAATGTCATCGCATTGATAGCCACGATAACCGTGGACACGGACATCAGAACTGCTCCTGCGGCAGGAGCCAACGTAATCCCAATGGAGGCTAGAACACCCGCCGCTATGGGAATGGCAATAAAGTTATAACCGGCTCCCCACACGAGGTTCTGTTTCATTTTACTGGTTGTTTTATTGGCCAATTCGATAAAGGATTCAAGATCGCCTGGATCCGACTGAGTCAAAATCACATCAGCGGAATCGATGGCGACTTGAGTTCCGGCACCGACTGCTATCCCAACGTCTGCTATTGCAAGGGATGGTGCATCGTTGACGCCATCGCCGACCATGATAACCGTTTGTCCATTATTTTTCAGTGATTCCACTAAACCATATTTATCTTGCGGTGATTGATTGGCTCTGTATTCAATGCCCAGTTCCTCTGCTACTCCTTGGGCAGCCGTTTCATTGTCACCTGTAGCCATAATCGGTTTTATATTGTAATGCTTCAATGCCTGTATCAGCGTTCTGCTCGTTTCTTTCAATTCATCGCCTAATGCGACCGTACCGATCGGATTCCCGTCCTCAACTAGTATACTTAATGTTGCCCCTTTGGGAACATCCACCGCTACATCTCTTCCAAGTGCCTTTTGGCTGATCAATTCGTATTTGCGGCCATTGGCGTTTCCTTCTATACCCGCACCCGACACAACATCAATCGAATCAAAGTGGACAGGCTGAATCCCTTGTTTCTCAGCGTATTGGACGATTGACTGGGCGATTGGGTGGCTGGACCCGCCTTCAATCCCTGCCATTAACGCCGCGATTTCGGCTTCGGTATGTTGACCATCCAGTGTTTCCATGTTCAAAACTTTAAATTCGCCAGTAGTCAATGTACCCGTTTTATCCAGTATCATTACATCAGCCTTAGTTGCCAGCTCCAATGCTTCGCGGTCTTTCACCAACAGCCCGCGGCTTGCACCTAAACTGGTGCTTCGTGCAATAACCAGCGGAATGGCAAGGCCGAGAGCGTGTGGACATGCAATGACTAATGTCGTAACCGTAAAAAGAACAGCGGTTTGAATGTCAGCAATGTACAGCCAAACGACAAAAGCGAGGAAAGCCACCACAATGGCGATATAAAACAGCCAGCCGGCTACTTTTTGAGCCAGATTTTCAGCTCTTGAAGGTTGATCCTGCGCCTGGCTTATCAGGGTTTGTACTTGGGAAATGAACGATTGGTCGCCGGTTTCCTGTACTTCAAGATATATGATGCCTGCACCGTTCGTGGAACCGCCGATCACTTTGTCTCCGGCTCCTTTTTCAATGGGTTTAGATTCCCCCGTCAGCAAAGCTTCATTGATCCGCGAGGTGCCTCTTTTGATGATGCCATCGGCAGGGACGTTTTCTCCGGCCTGAACCCGTACAAGGTCTCCGACTTTCAGCTCATTTACGGGACGCGTCTCGATCGAATCATCTTCCAATACCACATGTGCATCTTTCGGCACCAATTCGGCGAGCGATTTTTGCGCGTCTCCTGCTTCTCCGATAGCCTTCATTTCGATCCAGTGTCCAAGGAGCATGATCAACAGCAAGGACGCGAATTCAAAGAAGAAATCCATGATGTGATCGCCGGTTACGTAGCGTGCCAGCACGGCGTAAATGCTATACAAATAGGAAACGGATATCCCTAATGAAATAAGGGCCATCATACCCGGTGCTTTTTCCTTAAATTCAGCGATTGCACCTTGATAGAAGGGTTTTCCGCCATAAACCAATAAGATAGTTGCTAATACAGCGACCACAATATCCGAGTATGGTAAAGTAAATTGGAAAGGAAGCCGAACGTCCATCATCGGCGACAATAATAGAATGACAATGCCCAAGGGCAGCGACTTCAGGAAAATTTCTTTGAAATTCCCATGATGGTGATGTCCATGGTCACTATGATCGTGGCCACCATGATTGTGATGGGCATGATCATCATGAATTTTGGCAGGATTGCTGTCGTCTTGAATGCCTTCTTTCACTTGGTCTTCATGGTACGAATGCCCAACATGTTTGGAATGATCCATTTTACTGTGATCTACCTGTTCGTCTTGATGGTGGTGATGGTCTTTATCATTTTTAGCCATTCAGTGCGCCTCCTCCAAACTAGTGGTTCTTATCCTATTTAACCCTATTTACATTCTTAACATTCACAAAGTTCTTGCCGAATATACCACGCGGGGGTATATTTCATTTAAAAGTAAAGTGTGCTGTGAAAGCACCCTTATACGACGTCATACCCTTGTTCTTCAATCGCTTTCTGAATTTCGTTTAATGATGTCTTGGCAGTATCATAGTCTACTGCCACTTCGCCTTTTTTAAGATCAACTGTCACAGATGAAATCCCTTCGAGTTCACCGACGCCCGTTTCAACCGAGTTTGCACAGTGGCCGCAGGACATACCTTGTACTTTTAATGTTTCAATCATTATTATTCCTCCTAAAGTAATATTTCCTTAAACTTAACATACCCCGATAGGGTATATCAAGTGTTTAGTATCATTTTACTTTATCGCTGTTTCCATGACTCTAATTTAGAAGTTCACAATGACCCCCCAAAAAAACCGCACCATTGATTTTAATATTTGATTACTTGTCTATAAAATGTGCAGTTTCTATGGAGTTTCGGTATTTCTGTTTAGTTTGGAAAGGAGAGGGAAATCCAGTAAATGAAGCAAAAATAAGAAATGGAGGTTTTAACTTGGCTCATGAACAACATCAGGAATTGATTCGGGCATTACATGATTGTGCAGCGGAATGTAACCATTGTTTTGACGCTTGTCTGCAGGAAGACGATGTGAAGATGCTAGCACAGTGCATTCGATTCGACCGGGAATGCGCGGACATTTGTGCATTTTTGGAACATGCCATTACTCACAATTCACCGTTCGTTTCCGAACTGGCAGCCGCTTGCGCAACCATTTGCGAAGCTTGCGCAGAGGAATGTGAGAAGCACGCCGATCATCATGAACATTGCAGACGCTGTGCGGAAGCTTGCCGTAGATGTGCAGAAGCTTGCCGTAACGCCGCATAACCTTACTCAAAAAGGCCCGTCGGAAATATTTTCCGACGGACCTTTTCTTTTATCAAGCATCATTCTGCTTCATGGATCCATTTGTAGCCGATTCCCCAAACCGTGAGAAAATGATCATCGACCGGAAAACCGGACTGGCGGATTTTTTCCCGAACATTTCGCACATGCGAATCGATGGTCCGCCCTTCCGTCTCTGAGTCGAATCCCCAAATTAACTGGATCAGCTGCTCCCTCGTAAACACTTTGTCGGCATTCTTCATCAGATGGCCCACCATCAGAAATTCTTTTGGCGTCAATTTGATGATATGTTTGCCGTACGTAAGTTCAAACCGGTCTTCGTCCCACACCAAACCGTCCACTTCAATGGTATTTTTCGGAGTTCTCCTGCGAAGCAGCGCCCCCATCCGGGCCAGCAACTCATCTTCATTAAACGGCTTTGTGATGTAATCATCCGCCCCGATATTCAATCCCTTAACAATATCCTCCTGTTGTTCCCGCGCCGTCAGCATAATGATTGGCACATCCGAAAATTTCCGGATTTCGCGGCACAGTTCCCAGCCATCCATTTCCGGCATCATGATATCCAGTAAGACGAGATCGAAAGGTTCCGATTCCAAATAGTCGAGGGCTTCATGAGCTCCCAGTGCTTTTTTACAGAGGTACTGATGCGGCTTCAAATATAAAGCCACTAAATCCAGCATTCGTTGTTCATCATCAATCAACAGCACTTTCTGCAAGCGAATCCCCCCTTTTCAATTCTATCAGGACGGTTGTCCCTTGTCCGTACTCACTTTGAAGCGTCATGAGACCACCGTGCGATTCGACGATTTCTTTTGCAATCGCCAGGCCAAGACCGCTTCCTCCGTACTGTCTGGATCTGGATTTATCGACCCGATACAATCGTTCAAAGACAAAAGGAAGATTTTTTTCCGGTATGCCCTCTCCTTCATCACGGATGCTTATGGTGATGGTACCTTTATCTTGGACTCCCTGTAATACCACTTGTGTTCCTTCAGGAGAATGCTTGCGGGCGTTGTCCAAGACATTCAGCAATACCTGCTGAAAACGTTCGGGATCAATGAAGGCGACAATCTCATGTTCACAATGGACAGCCAATGAAATCTGTTTCTCGTCAAAAGCTGGCCGAACCAAGGCAACGACGGATGCAAAAAGCATCTTCAGTGAAAATTCCTCTTTTTGAATGGTGAACTGGTTATGATCCATCTGAGCCAGCTCAAACAGCTGCCGGATCAATTCCGTCAAATGGGCCGTCTCTTCCCGGATGATGCCAATGTATTCCTTTTTCTCTTCCTCGGATGCATCCGGCCGGCTCGCGATATCGGCATATCCTTTGATATAGGTCAACGGCGTCCGCAACTCGTGCGAAATACTCGCCAAAAATTCATTCCGCTCATTTTTTAAATGTTCCAAGTCACTGGATAGAGCAGTGATGGCGTTCGCCAGCTCTCCCAACTCATCGTTTCGGCCAATATTCAGGCTGACCTCGTGGTGCCCTTCGCTTAACTGTTCCGTCGCTTCTTTCATCCGAATCAACGGCAACGTAATCAATCGGGATAGCAGAAAAATTGTGATGACGGTCAACCCGACAGCAATCAGGCCAACAATCAGGAATTGGTTTCGCAAATGACTGACCATCCCTTTGATATGATTGGTTTCCGCAAACATGAACACGTGGCCTCTATGTTCTCCTTCAATGGTGATTGGGCTGTCCGTCGCAATAAACTCTTTTTTGTCCCATCGCTCTTCCACGACCTTCCCTCCCTGCAGAACCTCATCAAAATCGGTGTGTTCCAACACTTCCCTCATT
Organism: Exiguobacterium sp. s123; assembly: GCF_018617075.1. Classification (GTDB taxonomy): domain Bacteria; phylum Bacillota; class Bacilli; order Exiguobacteriales; family Exiguobacteriaceae; genus Exiguobacterium; species Exiguobacterium profundum. The sequence goes on from NZ_JACSJL010000002.1 coordinate 6,526, forward strand.
TCAGGTTCAATCAGATCGGAATGGGTCAATTCGTTGCCATCTGCATCCGTGATGATGACGATGAAATCGGAGGCCGATTCCATCAACGCCACATGGTTCAATGTCGCCGGTTCAAAATTGTCTTCCAATACTTCGCTGTGGGTGTTCCCTCTTGCAAGCAGGTTGGTCATGACTTCATCCACCCGTTCATTGACAAAAGTAACGTACAGGGTTAGAAACAAAACCAATTCAATGATGATAATAAACACAAAAAACAGCAAACCTATTTTCAATGCAAGCCTGTTTAACATGGCATCCCTCTTTAAGTCGATTGGTTAGCAGCAATCAAGACAAAGACTGCTGCCGAAAGCTGTTGGATTCGGTTCGTCTTTCAAACGGCTAGCTGGTTTCTACTTGGTTTTTCCCTCTTCCAGCAGCGTTTTCCAGGTCTGTAATCCGTCTTCCGACAAGTAGGCATTGCCTTCAAATGTGTAGATCGCCAGTTCCATTCCATCCATCGGGTTTTGTGCAATAAAAGCGACGGCATCTTGTGAAAGGTCCGGTGTATCCACCGGCTCGAGTTCTTCATTTTCCATAGTATACTTCGCCAGAGCCGCCGCTGTCCCGTAGCTTCCGAAGTACAAATGGTCTTCGGTGAAATGCACCGCTGTGCCTGTTTCACTTCCGTCTGTAATGGCTTTAAAATTTTCTCCGCCATCCCGTGAGAAATAAATCCCTGCAGCCGTAGCTGCAGCGACGAAGTTTGAGTCAGCCGGGTGAAGAGCGAGCGAAGTCACTTCGCCTTCCAGCCCTTCAGCCTTCACAGTTTTCCATGATTCGCCTTCATCACCGCTTTTATATACGCCGGCTTCCAATAGGGAATTCTTGGCCGGATTGATTAGGAAAATGTCGTTACTGTTATATCCCACCGCCATGGCATGAAAATCCGTTTCTCCTTGAAATGCAATCTCTTCAATCGATTTACCGCTGTCGATGCTTCGCTGTATCCCTAGGGGATTGGGTAATTCTGAGTCTGCACTTGGGTGGCCCGACGTAATAAATCCTTCATTTGTTGCATTAAAGCCCATATAATCATGAAAATTATCCGCCGTTTCGAACCAGCCCTCCTCCCGGTAAATTTTCAGCCCGGTATGCGAGGCAAAATACAGTCCGTTCTCATTTCCTGCATAACCCATCCCATGAACATGGTTCAGTTCCCCTTCAAACGGCACTTCAAATGAATCCGTTGTATCATTGCTGCAGCCTGCCAGCAAAAGAAAAGCCGACAGCACTGCCGTTCCTATTCTCTTTTTTTCATGTAGATGCCCTCCGAATATGTCATTTTTTATTTTTTATTTTTTATAAGTATAACATTCTTAAAGTTTAACGAAAAAGTTTCGACTTTTTGTGCAGATATCTTGATTTCAAAACAGGTAATCCATTCCCTCTCCAATTGACCCAAAAGGAATAATCCTTCCAATCGGTCCGGTGGAGGATCTTTGCCTGATTATTATTTATAAATTTTCTACACCTGACATTTCTTTTCTTTTGGTTAGTCCACTTTAAAGAAATGTTTTTTTCTCGTTTTTTCTTTGCAGCATTTTTCAAAATAACGTGGCCCGCATTATGCTTGGGAAATTCAGAGGTATCAGCACGGTTTGATCTGTTCCATATAACTCGCGATATCCTCTTCGGACATTTCAACCGTAATAATTTTCTCGATTTTGCCCTCTTGATTGACTAACAGAGTAGTCGGCAATGGACGGATATTATAAGCTTCCATAACACTTTTGTCCTTATCGATAACAATCGGGAACGTTAAATTTCGCTGTTCAGCAAATTGTCTCACTTCATAATCGGATTGCGCAATATTGACAGCGAGTATCTCCACACCTTGATCCTTGTATACCTGGTACTGCTTTTCCATCAGCGGGAACTCTTTTTCGCACGGTTTGCACCAAGTACCCCAAAAGTTCACGAACACCCCCTGCCCTTTGTACTCAGACAGCTGATGCCGTTCCCCGTTCAAATCCGTCAACGCAAAATCGGGTGCCGAATCTCCAACTTGCAGCAATTCGTTTTTCTCTTTTGTTAATCCGTTGTAGATGGTAAATGCAATAGCGACAACCAGAATCAACAAAATACTTGTCCTCATAATCAAGCGATTTCTCTTTTTATCCTTTTTAGCAGCCATACACTGTCACGTCCTTCCTAGATGCTGGGTTGAGTCCATTAAAACCCTGTAAATCCACCCGTAAATTGCGATAAAAAAGCGATGATTTCTGTCAGCATGTCAAAGTAAAGTAAAACGCCCATCAGAATCATTAATGCTCCTCCTATTGACATGAAAAGAGCGCTCTTCTTCAAGAAAGTCATTTTCTCAATAAAAAACGACATCAAGAGAAAAGGAATGGAAAATCCCAGAACGTAAAACAGCATATAGAGTAAGCCACTGTCCGGATCCGCTACTCCGAGTGCAATAACTCCTGCAAGTATGGGACCGGTACACGGGGTCCATCCAGCTGCAAAGCCAATGCCGATCAGAACAGAACCCGCGTATCCGGAGGGCCTTTTCTGGAACTGTAATTTCTTATCCGTCAGCAGGAAGTCGAATTTCAGAATACCGGTTAGGACCAAGCCAAAAAACACCATCAAAATAGCGCCCAATTGACGTAGAAGAACTTGATATTCCAAGAAGAAGTTTCCGATAAGCGAAGTCGACAAGCCCAACGCTAAAAAATGATGGAGAAACCTATCAAAAATAGAACCGTATGAATCAAAGCCGTGCTCCTCATCATTCCCTTGCCCGTCTTTAACTCATTGACTGAAACTCCAGTAAGGTAGGATAAAAAAGCCGGATACAAAGGAAGGGAGCATGGAGAGATAAATGATAAAAGCCTTGCGCCAAAGGCAAGATACAAACTAATTTCCGCCACTTGTACACCTCCTATTACAGTAAGTTGAATCCTCTTCTTTATCATTTTTGTATCCCTTAAGGAATCAACTGAAATTTTCTATATAAGACTCGGGGAATTTCAAGGTATGTAAAATTAAATACAGCCCCTCTCTTAACTTCTACTTCCCCGTGCTTGCTTAACCGTTCCAGAAGACGTCAACCAATCCAGTTTACCGATTAATTCTTGATTTTCTGTGCAGTTTCTTCTATTCCGGTTCAGGTGAAGTCCCGGATGATTTGCAGGAAGCCGAAAATCCAACCTTTGAAGTTGGAAGCCAGGCGATTATTGAAACCGATCATATGGAAGGCATGAAAGGTGCTGAAGCCACAATTGTCGGGGCTTATGATACAACCGCCTATGCAGTGACCTATACGCCGACGGACGGAGGCGAGCCGGTTGAAAATCACAAATGGGTGATTCACGCAGAATTGGAAAATCCAGGTGATGAACCATTGGAAACGGGCGATGAAGCGGCCATTGCCGCTGACCATATGGAGGGAATGGACGGCGCAACGGCTACGGTTGATTCTACCGAAGAAACGACCGTCTATATGGTTGATTTCGTCCCGACCACCGGAGGCGAGGAAGTCACCAATCATAAATGGGTGACTGAAAGCGAACTGTCACCCGAATAAAAGTGCCAAAACCCGGGATCTTGTCAACAAGATCCCGGGTTTTTATCTGTAATGGTTCATAAAGGATTCGATTTCGTTTGTATTACAAAAACATTAAGTTTTAGTAGTTAGGCTTCCCGTATAAATTCTGCACATTTTTTCAACATTTTTATAATAGAATAAATCAAATTTAAATAGTTTTAGAGAGGTCACCAAATCTATGAAAACAAATCAGCTTTTGAACGAATCCGGTCTAATCTCCCGATTAGATTCCAGAATATTAGAATTAGACATCAAGGGGATTGCCGATAACTCAAGCGATGTGGAAAAAGGTTTTGTGTTTGTTGCTATTAAAGGATTTGAAATTGATGGTCACGGGTTTATTGACCAGGCAATTGAAAAAGGGGCAGCCCTTGTCATCGGAGAACAAGAAATTACCCGGTTAGGTGTCCCTTATTTACAGGTGGAAAATAGCCGGAAAGCGCTTGGCATCCTGGCCAGGAATTTTTATGGCCGTCCATCTGACCAGAAAATAATGATTGGAATTACGGGCACCAACGGAAAAACGACGACGAGCTATATGCTCCAGCACTTTCTGGAAAGCAACGGTATGAGTTGTTCTGTCATCGGTACCAACCAAAATATTATCAATGGCGAAAAAATGAAAAGCTCGAACACCACACCAAATTCACTCGCTCTCCATAAACTGTTGACCCTCAGTCAGGATGAGGTCGTCATTATGGAAGTTTCTTCTCATGGACTGGCCCAGTATCGGTTAGAAGGCATTGAATTTGATTACGGCTTGTTCCTCAATCTTCACCATGAACACCTGGATTATCACAGTTCCATGGAAGAATATTTTCAGGCGAAGCTTACAATGTTCAATCAGATGAAAGAACATGGGATTGCTGTAGTGAATACAGATAATGAGTGGGGACGAAAGCTCTGTGGAATCCTGCAAACAAAGGGAAAACCGATTTATGCAATTGGCACATCCACTGAATGCAACCTGCGTGTTGCAAAATTTCATTCACTGTCCTCCACTATGCGGGTGATTGAAAGTAACGAAACGTATCAAATGGTCGCTGCCATGACCGGAATGCACAATATGTATAACACCTTAATGGCCTACGGAACATCATTGTTGCTGGGTATCCCCAAAGAAAAGCTCTTAAACTCCATTCACCATTTCAAGGGAGTCGATGGACGCTTTGAGATCACGAAACTGGCCAAGGGCTCGATCGTTATTGTGGATTATGCCCATACTCCGGATGCCATCTCTTACTGCCTGGAAACTGCAAAATCACAAGGGGCACAACGAATAACCCATATTTTCGGCTTTCGTGGAAATCGAGATGCCAGCAAGAGAAAGCACATGCTATCCATATCTGCTGAAATGAGTGACCGCTACATTTTAACGTTGGACGACCTGAACAATGTTTCTCCAGGAGATATGCTGGAAGTTTTAAACCAACTAAATGAAACATACGGCAACTCAAAAGGCAGCATCGTTCCAGACCGTACACTCGCCATTCAGCAAGCAATCCATGAAAGCAAGGAAGGCGACTGGATTGTGATTACCGGTAAAGGACACGAGAAATACCAGCAAACCTTTCATTTACCGACTGATTCGGACCGGGAAACCGTCAATTATATAATAAAGCAGAACTAAAATAATCACTCAGGAGGGAATAGTTATGAAAAAACTAAGTGTTGTTTCAACCATTTTAATCATGATCAACACTTTAATCGTTTCGTCCGTTTTCAGTAAAACTGATGACCCTTCCCTGCCAAACGTATCCAGTGAAGCAGCTATTGTCATGGAAGCAACGACTGGAGAAATCCTCTATGAAAAAAATGCACAGTCGCAGATGTATCCTGCCAGCCTAACAAAAATTGCCACAGCCATTTATGCAATTGAAAACAGAAAATTAAATGATGTTGTAACCATCAGTAAAAAAGCACGCAATACGGAAGGCACCCGTGTTTATTTGGAAGAGGGAGAACAAGTGACTTTAGAAAAACTGTTGCTGGGCCTCTTAGTCAACTCTGGAAATGATGCCGGCGTCGCCATTGCTGAACACATTAGCGGCAGCGTTGAGTTATTTTCTGCTGATATGAATTTATATTTAGAAGATGTAATTGGCCTGCGGAATACGAACTTCGAAAATCCTCACGGTCTTTTTGATCCCGAGCATGTTACGACAGCCGAAGATTTAGCGAAGTTAACCCGATATGCGATGAAGAACGATGAATTCATGAAAATATTTGGAACAAAAGAACTGCCCTGGAACGGTGAATCCTGGGATACCATGCTTTATACCCACCACAAACTATTAAGGGAAAAACCTTATGAAGGCGTTACGGGTGGTAAAACCGGGTTTGTGCCAGAAGCAGGCGTCACGCTGGCCACGACAGCCAAAAGAGAAAACCTGAATTTAATTGTCGTCACCTTAAAAAGCGACACAGAGGCAGAAGCTTATGCTGACACTATTCAACTTTTGGATTTTGGATTTGAAAATTTTAAAACAGTGAGCATTCCGAAAGAAAGCAGCTTTTTTGCCGGTGATGTGGAATACATTACGCCAGGCGATTTCTTTTATACACACCAAACAGATGAGCAAGTGACAATCGCTGTAAAAGAAGATGGACTATTAAGGATTACTGATCAGGATGGCACTCTTTTGTCTTCTTATCAGTTTCCCGTTGTCAGTGCTTCTGAGACAAACCTTCCTTCTAATTCTGAAGACGTTCGCACATTTTTCCCACCTGGGATTTTAAGTTCAATCTATTTGTTCCTCCTCGTCGTTGGCTTTTCAGGATTAGTGTATTACCGAATTCGAAAAAAACGGATATAGAACGCACTTCTCTATCTTAAAATTTCATTCAACTGAACTTTTATATACCATCAATTTTTTAAACAGCGCAGGAGGCGGATTATATCATAAACACTCAGTTCCCCGTTTTAGAATTTCTGCTGCTTCTCATTTTCAACATAAGTATGGGTGCAGTTGGCTTTTTCCCAAGCTTTTTGCTCACGTCTCTCAATATCAGTTCTTTAGGGTTAACCATTGGCGTCATCCTTTCTTTGTCGGGGGAGATTTTTGGCGCTATCGTCGGATTTTACCTATATCGATATGGGTTTTCAAAAGTTAATCCAAAGTGGTTAAAGCGGCCGTTCTGGAGGTACATCCAGAGTTCTTCAATAAGCCGCGTCTTCTGGGCAATCATCTTGCTGCGTTTAATTCCTTTTGTCCCATCAGGTCTGGTAACAGCAGGGGCGGCCTTGACGCCCATTCCAGGTGGCTTATTCATTATTGCCAGCACCATCGGTAAAATTCCGGCCGTTTCTCTTGAAGTGGCTGTTGTTTATGGCCTTGTAGAATCCATACCTCCCGGTTATCAGTACGGCTTATTTATTTTGATCTTTCTATCGTTTCTAGTGATCTGGGCAAAGAACAAAAGAAAAAATTCTTTGTAATTTTACCCCCTGTTTGAGAAAACTTCGATAAATTCATCCTCTTTTTCTGGCTCATCACCATAACTCGTGGTTGCTATTTTGACGACCGATCTCGAGGCGCAATCTTAAAAAGAATCGTTCGAGGTTTCGATAGCCATAACCACGGCGTTTGATGAGCTTGATCTTGTTGTTCGTCCCTTCCATCTTCCCGTTCGACAGCCTTGACACGATGGTCTGGCGCATCGCTTGCTCCCGGACCCGGATTGCTTTCGCGATCTTCGCCAGGGGCCCGCACGGATGGAACTGATAACGGTCCAACCAGTCCGACAGCCGCCGTTGCGTCTGTATCTCGCACGTCGCCTTCAGCACATACAGGATATGCTGGAGCCCTTGATAGAGGTTCCGAATGAATGGATCTTCCTGAATACAGGAACGGACGACCTCCCGGTCTTCCCCAGTCAGTGTTTCCGGGCGACGCGCGAGCGAACGATCGATCACGCGAACGTGGTGATGGCGTCTTGCCTCGTTCAAAAAACGACGCCGTCGGCGAAGGGCGTCCGTGACGAACTGGACGAGGTGGAACCGGTCCAGCACATGTTCTGCCTCCGGGAAGACATGGTTGATGGCCTTCGCCATCGCCGGTGCAAAATCACTGACGACAGAACGGATATCCTCGGATATGCCTTGAAGTGCTGCCGTGATGGCTGCCACGTCCCGGCCCGGGACAATGGACAGAAGCTGGCCACTCTTGGCATCGAGGACAATCGTCGCATAGTGGTGCCCCTTTCTTGTGGCGAACTCGTCGACCAGGACATGCGTTGCACGCTCCATCGTCTCCACCGAAGCTACTGATAGAACCAGCGCTCCACCGTCGTATAAGGGAGGCCGTACTCGCGTGCGACATCTGAGATTGTCCGTCCGTGGCAACGTTTTGCGATGCCTTTCCGGAAAACCTCGGTGGAAGTGCGGACGAGCCCGAGAGCGTAGTCATACACGAACGTCAAATCACAAGAGCTGCATCTTTGACGTGGGACATCCAGTTCGATCCAGAGTACACCGACGTTCCACGCATGACCGTGTCGAAAGCGACGCCGCTTTTTCGAATGCAGGATGGTCTTTCTCTGGCACAGCGGACAAGGGATGTCATGTTGACCCGGGATGACCGGAAAAACGTTTGGTTCTTCGTCTGACGACATTTGGATCTGAAAAAGGGCTGGAAGTGGAAGAGGTAATTTGATAAACTGTTGGGGCAAAGCGAAAACTCCAATCGTGGTTTGTCTAAGCAACAATTACGACACCGGGGTTTTCGCTTTTTTTCTATGTTCAATTCAAAATCCGATGGATTTTATGTGTCAACCACACCTTATGGTGATGAGCCCATGAAAAGTCATTTCGGATAATTACTTCCTTTATTCTACACAGTTATGTAATTCTCCATTACAAATGACTTTCGTACAACATCAAACTTATGTAACGGGAGGAATTAGGATGCACAAAAAAGATGATTCTCTCGACAAGAAGGAATTTCAGGAGTCAGAGTTAAAGAACAAACGTCGTCAGTCTTTAGCTTTAGAGCCAACCATTCCGCTTAGTGAATTAACACTAACAGACCCTATCATGAAAGTGACGCTATGGATCGGGAGTTTTGGCGTTTATAACGAGTCCATTTTGACTTTTCATTCGAACGGTTTCGTTAAACGAGAACTCTTGATCCTTCAAACGTTTGGCGAGGAACAACGGATAGAATCCGGTTGGTACAACCAGGATGACTCTGCAAAAGTCTTAAAGAAATTCAATTCTTTTAAGACGCATCTCTGGCCGGAGTTGTTCGTAGAAACAGAAACAATCACTCACGATGGGACCCAGTGGAAGTTGGAGGTCTGTAAGAAGGGGGGGAGACTAGTTCCTATAGCGGCAGCAATGCTTACCCGCCGAAGTGGAGGTCTCTCAAAAAATTGTTCGGCCACTATTGACGTCCAATCGTTTGTTGACCAGCCCTTACAGGAAGGTGTGAGGATGCTATATGGGAAAGAAACGAAAACCAATCCGCAAAGTCGTCAAATATGCCCCTAAACTTGTTTTAGAGTCTGCTGTGCCACTCGGTCATTACGGAGCCCTTGCTTGTGAAATAGCAACTAACCCAATCAAACTTCTCTCGGTCAGTCTTTCCGATGAGCTCGAAAAGTCTCCTTATGTGAGATACCGACACCGCTTCATGGACTATCTTGCATGGAAACTGTATTCGGAGGGCGATATGACCCTCGAGAACATGTCCTGACTCATGGATGAGTTCAAGACACGCGATGATGTCGTCAAACTGTTCATCGCCCGTGCCAAAGAGATTTCGGAGACCAATCACTCTTATCAGTCGACCATTCTATTGGCCATCTACTCTGCGAAAGTGTTCGCCCGGCCAGAACTCGCTGCGAATAGTGAGTCCGCTTTCTTCTTACATCTTCTGTCACAAGTGAATGACAACGACCTTCGCCATTTTGAACTCATCTATGACCACGCGGCTGCTCTCGAACTTAAATTTACACTAGTTTACGCTTGTGACGCCTATTATCAATCGATCGGTGATCCAGTCTTTCAACAACTTCCCCCTCAAGAACGTGAGGCTGCCCTCCTGGCGAGGCTAAGCGACGACCCGGAATTCGTATCGTTTTACACGAGTACAGACAAGCTGACATTCCTGGGTGTATTGATGCAGCGTTCGTTCAGTTTTGGAAGCATCGGACATACTCAAATCTCATTGAACCCGTAGAGCAATACGTTAAAAGAACTATTAGAAGAGTCTCGGTTGTTGGAAGAGTCCTTGATGCGTTCATCGAGCCCTTCTTAACCTTACGCTCGTACCGCCTAATCTCGATAATTACCTCTCCTGATCAATCTAGATTTTTGTATACAAAAAAATGATATATGGTCATATATAATCAAAAGCGACGACAATACTTTGAGATGTGTATATTTCTAAAGGGACAGAGTGCTTTCCAGACAATCGATTCGACTCCACTTTGATGGATATATAAAAGAGTGTATACATTTCGACGTCGAAACGTGTACACTCTCTTTTGTTGTCGAGTCATGGCATGTCGTGACTCAATCATGTATATTTTTGTATGTACATCGCATCATCTGCGACCAAAATCAGTGTCTCTAGTGAGTCCCCGTCTGTCGGATAAGCAGCTTCTCCAATTGAAGCATCGAGCGTCACCGGCACATCTCCGATTGAGAGCTCGTATTTAAATGTCGCTTTCTTGAAGTCCAAAGGATAAGGCGAAAGGATCACGAACTCATCTCCGCCGATGCGACCGAGTACTCTTTCGCATACAACTGCTTAATTTCCCACTCTAACGCAGAACGGAAGTTCATCCCTTTTCGCGCACGTTCGACCGCAAAATTAATGTGATCACCTAGTCCAAGGAGAGCCATGTTGTTGACCGTATTCCCTACTTCAGTTTCATAAAGTTGGAGAATATCGCCGGCCAATTCGATGTCCTTCACATCGATTCGTTGTAGAAGTGCTTCCAGCTCATGCACAGATGCCTGTTGTTCTAGATAAAGTCTTAATAATTGCCTCATTCTTATTTCATCATCAACAATTAATATTTTATCCATCCTAGCCACCACCTCTTACATTAGAATTTTTTAATAATAAATGATTGTCAATCTATTTCCTCATTATTTTCACGAACTTTCTATATAATCAACTCAAACTATAGGATGGAGTTGATTATATAGAAAGCATTTATGAAGAGTTTAATCGTTACTCTCTATGTATCCTTCTTTTTTCTCACCATACTACTGGTCTATAAAGGTTATGAAATTTTTCATAACTAAGTACCGTAGTTTTTATAGATAAAGGAGCATCAGCTTTTTAGCTCATACCTTTTTCGGCATGGCGACATAGATGCTCCTTCATTTTTAACACTTCGCTTTAAGCAATTAATTTACGACAGATTTTTGCACATTCATTACAGGCCTCAGCGCACTTTTTACAATGATCATGATCATGTTTCGAACATTCGTCGGCACATCTTTCACAAATTTCAACACAGCTTCTTGCAAGAACATCAATATTGCTGCTGTTTCGAGAAATAGCTTGTACTAAAAGACTACAAATTTCAGAACAATCTCTGTCTAGACGTATACACTCTGCCATCGAAGAAACATGATGTTCACTCAAACACGCATCAAAGCATTCATTACAAGTCACTATACAGTTGTGTAGGGCACCTAAGATTTCTTGTTGTCCAGTATTCATTCTAAAATACCTCCATTTTCCGTCTTTTTTGACTTACACAAAGCCTATTCCCTTAGTTTGTGAAGAAAAGATGAAAACATTCACCTATTTTTTAGTCCACTTTCAACTGACCCATCATTCCGTTCTCTTCATGTTCAAGGATATGGCAATGGTACATAAATACCCCTTTTTCCTTGAAAGTCATCTGAATCTTAACTCGTTCGTCTGGTTTTATAGCGATAGTGTCTTTTAGACCTGTTTCTTGATTATCCAGTTTCTGTCCGTTTCGCTCTAATACTTTGAATTGGACTCCATGAATGTGAAAGGGATGAGTCATTCCACCCATCATGTCTTTTTTATTATAGACCTCCCAAATTTCCGATTCTCCTTGTTTCGCCTTAATATCAATTCTCGTCTTATCAAACTTTTTCCCATTGATTTCAACATTTTTGCCCATTCCGAAAAGAGTTAATTTTTGATTCACTGTAGACAAGGTCTTTAGCGGCTTTTCATATCCATTTTTCAGCGCCAATGCACTTAGGTTCGCCCCTTGTTTATCCTTCAGTTTGAAGTTAACGACCCTTACTCCATTCGTTTCAAATGAAACAGTCTCACCAATTTTTCTTTTTGAAAAATCTACCAATACCTCTATACGTTCGCCTGGACTTAATTCAATTTTTTTCACGTTTTTCGCTTTTGAGATGTAACCACCATCATCAGCAATTTTTTTTAAAGGATGAGCCGTCAGATAACTTCACTGCATAGTTCCGTGCATTGGACCATTTATCAACCTGACCCTAAGTTGCGAACATTTCACGTTAAAATACGGATTAATCGTTCCGTTTACGAGGAGGGTATCGCCTAAAGCCCCATCTATTTTTTCTACATCAGCATATTCAAGGACATTCCTATTTTTAACTTTTCGATCTTGAAGAATTAATGGAATATCATTTTCACCATATTTATGAGGTAGCATCGTCTCTTTAGTTTTTTCATCTTTTACGTATAACAATCCTGCCAACCCCTTGTATACTTGTTCAGCAGTCTTACCCATTGGATGTGGATGAAACCACAATGTCGATTCATTTTGCTTCACTTTAAACTTTACTACCTTCGTCTCACCAGCTTTCACGACCTGATGTGGTCCACCATCTACGGATGATGGTACAACAAGACCGTGCCAATGGGATGTAGTGGCTTCTGATAAGCGATTCACCGTACGGATTGTTATTGTTTTCCCTTTTTTTAACTCCACTACAGGACCTAAATAATTTCCGTTATATCCTAGAGTTTTAGTTTTTTTTAGCATCTCGAAAGAACTTTGTTTCCCCTTGTTTAGCGACAATCGTGTATTGAATGGAATTCTTGGTTTCACGATCGGCTTTTAGTATCTTAGGGATGTTTAATCGTCGCTCTTTTTCTTCAGTTGATTTTAAATCGACACTCGCACCATGTCCCATACCTTCCATCATATTCTGATTTGTAGTAGTGTTTCCTCCATTCATCATAGATCCCATGTGCTGTTTGTTGTTTGACATAGTACCTCGGGTAAGAAGTAAATACGAACCGCCCACTATAATCATGAGAGTGAAGATACCGATAGTTGCGATTAACCATGTTATCTTCATATGGATCATTCCTTCCAATCAATTATTATCTTTAACTTAAAGAATGATTGTGAAAGAACTATGTCTTTCTACCCATGAATTTTATAGTTTTTTTTCAATGTGTTACTTTTCTGCTCTCTGCAATGTTTCTGCAAATTTATGTGATAGAGTCTATGGAAAGCATAAAAAAGCAATTGGAGGTAATTTTTATGAAATTAAAGAAAAAGATTATTATGACAACTATGGCTGCTTCGCTTTCTTTAGCACTCGCTGCGTGCGGAAGCAATAGTGATGATTCTAAATCAACAGGAAGCATGGATAAAAATATGGATGGTATGGATCATTCGACGATGGACATGTCTGGATCGAAAGAGGTTCCGAAAGGGCTCCAAGAGGCTAAAAACCCTAAATTTAAAGTTGGCGACATGGCGATGATCAAAGAAGCACATATGGAAGGCATGAAAGGGGCTGAGGCTAAAATTGTAGGTGCTTATGATACTACTGCTTATAGCATTTCTTATGACCCTACAAATGGCGGGAAACGCGTCACGGATCATAAATGGATTATTCAAGAAGAGATTGTAGATGCCAAGTCATCTCCTTATGAAGTAGGCGATGAAGTAAAAGTAGACGCGGATCATATGGGAGGAATGAAGGACGCTACGGCCACTATCGATTCAGCTAAGCAAACAACAGTGTATATGATTGATTTTGAATCGACTACAGGTGAAGAAGTGAAAAATCATAAATGGGTGACTGAAGACGAACTATCTGCAGAATAAACGATATACAAGAGAGGAACGGTTTTTTAACCGTTCCTCTCTTGTCTTCTTTCTCCTTATTTAAGGAACCCACTTGTAACCAATTCCCCATACTGTGCGAAAGTGTTCTTCAATAGGAAACTCGAGTTTCCTAAGCTTTTCTCTTAAGTTTCTTACATGAGAATCGACCGTTCGTTCATCTGTCCACTCATTTGCTAACCATAAACTTGAGAGCAGTTCCTCTCTTGAATAGACACGTTCTGGATTTTTTAATAATTTAGCAAGTAATGAAAATTCTTTTGGTGTGACTTTGACTAAATGATTATCGTAATACAGCTCATGGGCGTCTTCATTTAAGATTAGACCCGACGATTCGATTTTTGATCCTGAAGAAACTGTAGTTCGTCTGAAAATCGATTGAATTCTTGCCTTCAATTCCGCCTCGTCGAACGGTTTCACAATGTAATCATCTGCTCCCAGTTGCAATCCTTTTACGATTTCTTCTTTTCCGTCGAGTGCTGTCAATAAAATGATTGGTACATTCGAAACTTCTCTTATCCTTTGACAAGTCTCAAAACCATCCATTAAAGGCATCATCACATCTAATATGATTAAGTCAGGCTCATCTACATCAATCAAGTTCAATATCTCTTTTCCGCTGTTCAGCTTAATACAGGTATAACTGTCTTGCAGATACAGTTCGATCAGTTCTAACATTCGATTCTCATCATCTACCAAAGCAATGGTTCTCATCCTGGAATCCCCCTCAAGTCAATGACAACCTTCAGCCCGTTTTCTACATTAATAGCTACGATGGTCCCTTTGTGCGCTTCAACTATTTCTTTCGTGATAGCCAGACCGAGCCCAGTACCTCCTGTTTCACGATTTCGTGAAGAATCTACTCGATAAAAACGATCAAAAAGATACGGGAGTGATTGTTCATCCACACCACCACCTTCATCCGTAACTTCAATAAAGTTTTCATCAAGTTTTAAAAATACGCGTTTGTTCGCATGTGTATATTTTAGCGCGTTATCCAGTAAATTTAAGAGAACCTGATCGAATCTAGCTTGGTCTATCTCTTTGTAGATGGGAGTTTTATTAATTTGAAGAATTAATTTCACTTGTTTCTCCTCAAATTTAACAATTATTCTTTCACTGATCTGTTTTAAGAAATCATTCATCTCTGTAATCTGAGGATCTATTTGAAAATGTGGCTCTTCCAATCTAGCAAGTTCAAACAAATCCTCAATCAGTTCTTGAAGTCTTTCGGATTCCTCATAGATAATATCTCCAAATCTCGATTCGTCTTTTTTGAGGAGTCCTGCATATCCCTTGATGTAGGTAATCGGCGTACGCAATTCATGTGTGATTGAAGTCAGAAATTGCTTTCTTGTATTTTGAATGTGACGTAAATCAACAGATAACTTAGTGATCGCTCGTGCTAAATCTCCTACTTCGTCGCTTCTCTCAGCTTCTCTGATTTTCAGCACCTCGCCTTGACTTAACTTTACCGTCGCCTCTTTCATTGATAAAAGTGGCTTTATAATGATATAACTCAAAAAATAAACATTTACTAATAGAAAAAGTACTAACAAGAATAGAGAGAACACTACTTGTTGTTTCAATTCCCCCATCAAATGCTGTATATACTTCGTCGGCTCTAACATGATTATTTGACCGCCATCTTCAATATTACTCACCGTCACTAAAAATTTGCCTTCTCTCCAATTACCTTCTACGATTCCATCCTTTTTTTGAATCCAATCCAGGTTCAAAAATTGTTCAGCGTCGTTAGATGAATCGACGACTTGATTATTTTTGTCTAAGATAATCACATCAGTCATCGCCTTTTCCTCCATTAAAACAACGTGTTCAACTGTTTGCTTGTCGAAGTTAGTGGAAAGAACATCTCGATGACTATTGCCTCTCTCTTGAAGGCTCTCCAGTTCACTTTCTACTTGTTGATGCTCAAGAATGTTGTATACAATAGCAGATGAGAGAATGAAAATCATGAGAATCCCGAAAAAATAAAATAACGTTATTTTAAATGAAAGTTTATTCATAAAGTACCTTTCTCATTTAAGATGATTACATATAAAAACAAACTGCTGAGATTTAGAAAAGAAAGTATTCTTCATTTAGGCGATACACAAAAGAGCTTTTATCATTTGATTCTTTTAAAAGGACAATTCCTTGAATATTGCTCCACAAATAATTAGCGAAATCATAATCTTTAAAAATAGCCTCACGAGTAGAATGCGTCATGAAACATTCTATTTTTGTAATCGTATACATCCCCTCCGAATCACGTTGATAATCGAAAGAAAAAGAACCCTTTATATTAAGCCTTTGAGCAATTATTGCTACGCACTCCTCTAAAATCGAGTTGGCAAACACCTCGTATGAAAGAACAGTATCTTGGTACCGTTCATACTCTTCTCTCATAAAACAGCAAATCACTTCATCAGATCGATAATCGATATATGCATCAATTTTCCCCAGCTTTACACCTTCAGGCGCATTCTTTATTTGGTCAAAAGAGTAAGTAAAGGTATTACCTTGAACCGAAAATGAATCATGAAGTATTGTTTTATCCAAATCAAAGGATGTTATAAACATTACGTTATTTTCTCTCATTTTTAACTTGTGTTTCGATAGCGTAGTTGCTTCTTGTTCGCTTAAAGGAATAATCCAGCCTATTTTTTGAGAAGTACAATATTCAATGAGATTACTAATATACCCTTCTTCTGATTCTTTTTTTGAAAATGAATCAAAATATTTAAAATCAGGAAGTAGCTTTCGAACCCATCCTTCTTTTGAAGAAATATGAATATCTATACCTGAGGGTTTAAGTTGTTTTATGTTCTCCATCACTTTCCAGTTTTCCTCTACTCCCATCATCAGGACATTTTTACGAAACATTTACGATGCATCTCCTCTTGAAATAGAAAATAGAGCGTCAGAACCCTCTAAACCCTGTAAAATCAATCAATATTGTAGTTAGTTTCGTTAGACCATCGAAATACAATATGATACCTAATAAAATCATAAACCCTCCACCTATTTTTGTAACCTTTGAAGAATACTTCATTAAATATCTTGATTTCCCGACCCAAAACGACATTAAGAAAAATGGAATGGAGAAACCTAGAACATAAAAGAGCATATATAAAAATCCATTACCAGGATTTGTGGCAATCAAAGCAATAACTCCAGCGAGAATTGGTCCTGTACAAGGAGTCCATCCAGCAGCTGATCCGACTCCGACCAAAAGCGTTCCGATATAGCCACGCTTTCTTGTTCCTAAGTTCAATCTTCGCTCTTTAAGTAAAAATGTTGGAGTCCATAGACCAGTTAGAATAACACCAAATATGAATAAAATAAGTGCACCGCTCATCTGTAAAACATCTTTATACACTATAAAAAAATCAGCCAAGTATGACGTTGAAAAACCCATCACTAAAAATACGCTCGAAAATCCAAGTAGGAAAACTAATGTATGGGGAACTCCATTCCAGTTCCACTTTTCATTTTCTTTTAACTCTCTAACTGAAACCTCTGTAATGTAAGATAAAAAAACGGGATATAAAGCCAGACAACATGGCGAAATGAAAGATAAAAACCCTGCCCAAAAGCTAACAAAAAAGATAATTCCATCAAATTTTTCCTACACACAAAAAATAAATCTATTTTTTGGAATATTTATAAAAAAGAAATGTGTTTAATTTTTATCATAAAATCCGTTTGTGAAAAAACTATGCATTTTTTGATTAAATCTCTTGTCAATTTTTGAAATGAATTTGATATACTTTTTTGTAATATAGTGATGCTATACTCCTTTTAACAAATCGTTCGTCACTGTATCTTTATCTTTAAAGGAGTACAACTAATGAAAAACAAGGTAATACTTATCGCTTCTAGTGTCTTACTCACAACAACTTTTTCGATGCATAGTCCAAAAGTCGAAGCAAGTAGTGCATATAACGTAAAAGTGAAGACAGACGATCTTCGTGTTCGGATTGGTCCTTCTCTTAATCACAAAATTGTCGGCATCACTAACACTGGGCAGACCTTTTCTTATTTAGGAAAAAAAGGAGCTTGGACAAAAGTACTTTACAAAGGAAACACACGGTATATCTATAGTTCTTACCTAAAAAAATATAAGAGCCACGTTGCCAAAAAAACATCATATAATAACTCTCTTTTTGCTTCTCCTACAGAAGGTCGGCTGACCCAAGGATACGGAAACTCTAATGGTGCTTACGGTTATACATTCCATAATGGCGTTGATCTAGCTGCAGCAAAAGGCACACCCGTCTACGCTTCTGCCAGTGGAAAAGTCATTACATCTAAAAACAGCGGTGCATCCGGTAAACACGTTATGATTTCACATAGTCTACAGAATCAAAAATACGTAACCGTTTATGCTCATATGAACAGCCTTTCGGTAAAAAGTGGTCAGACAGTCTCTAAAGGTATGAAGATTGGAACAGTTGGGAATACAGGAAACTCGTTCGGAAATCATTTGCACTTTGAGATTCATAAAAACAGTTATAAATACAGCAGTTATTCTGCAGCGAATAGTGTCAACCCAATGAACTATTTGTAACCTAAAAAAAAGAAAAGATTAGACTGACCTAGCTATATGAGACACTAATAAAAATACCTTGATTAGGCTACCGCCACGCCATATTTTATCGGTGTGAGGTAGCCTAATTTTTCTTGGATACGTTCTTCGTTGTAGTAAGTTAAGTAATTATTCACCCGCTCACGCACTTCATAGTCGCTTAACGAGTTGAACTTGACGTACTGGAACACCTCAGACTTCAAGTTCGAATGAAACGATTCGATCACCGCATTATCCCAACAGTTGCCTCTTCGAGACATGCTGCTCGTCAGATACTTCCTCTTTACGAAATCTTGAAAGGCATATGATGTATAGACACTTCCTTGATCTGAATGGATGATAACCCCTTCGGGATTGTTCCGACTCTCCAACGCCATCCTTAACGTATCGATGACGAGGGGCGTCTGTTGATGATCGTATAGCTTATAGGCAACAATCTCATTGTTGAATAGGTCGATGATCGTGGAGAGGTACTTCGTCGTGCCCCCGTATTGGATGTAGGTGATGTCCGTCATCCACTTCTTATTCGGTCTACTGGCAGTGAAGTCTCGCTTGAGAAGGTCAGGGGCAATGACGATACTCTCACCCTGAGACTTCCATTTTCGTTTGGGTTTGATCCGACACTGGAGATGGTGCTTCTTCATGATTCTCTGTACGGTGTTCCGGTTTGATGCCAATTCATAGGTTTGTTCTAACAGGGCCTTTATCTTTCGATGTCCATATCGATACTTTGTAAGCTTACATACTGCGACGATTGTTTGCTCTAGCACCGAAGGGTGCTTCACCGGTTCTCTGGCCCAACGGTAATAGGTTGCCCGCGGAACGTCTATCACACGTAGGATTGTCGTGACTGTATATTTGCTCCTCAGGAGCTCTACAACCTTTAGGACTACTTCTTTCTCAACTCTCTTTCGATCTCCATGAATTTTTTTAAGATTTCGTTCTCCGTCTTCAGGTGGGATAGTTGACGCTCTTTCTTGTCATCCTCGCTGGCGGAATCAGGACCGAGTCCGTAGGTGTACTGCTTCCCGATCGGTTGGCCGAATCGATAGATTTCATTGGACCGATACCATCTCATCCATGTGTGAATCTGGGATTCATTTTTGATTCCGTGTTTCTCCATAATCTCTCTAGTCGTCAACTCACAACTTAGTTTGTCTCTCACCACTGCCCATTTCACTTCACTTCACTTCACTTCACTTCACTTCACTTCACTTCACTTCACTTCACTTCACTTCACTTCACTTCACTTCACTTCACTTGAATATACGTTTTTGCCCACGCAAAAACACCTCCGATGCCAGCACTTTTTTAAAGTGGACCACTGCGAAGGTGTTTTTATATTGTCTCAAAAATTTAGGTTAGCCCAAAGTTAGATTTTTTTATGTCCAATTTTTATGGGGCAGTTCACAAGAATTTGAGCTTTTTCATAGAATTAAATGATTTTTCTAAGGTGTTTAACTGTCTCTATCAACTTTTGTACAGCTAGCGATATATTTTATACGTCTTTTATTGGCGAGAGACGCCGCTTGATTTCGTTGATAGACAAGTAAAGCGTATAATTCCCGTATTCAAGAATCGAATTTAGAAAGAGATTCAGTTCTTCCTGAGATGTCACTTTTATTTTTAGGTGGTAACATCCTTCTCCTGATACACGATGGGCTTCCACTACTTCTTGGCGCTCGTTTAGAAATTGAATAAACTTCTCATGATTGGACGTTTTCATAATGCTTACAACATTGAAACCGATGAAGAAGATATTCGTTATTCATGATTCATCACACATGTGAAATATTTCGCTGAACGCTTTTATGCTGGAAAAATATTGAATGAAGAATCCGATCAACTATTTGAACAGATTGCGAACATCTACCCAAAGGCCATGAATGGTTCATTCAAAGTACGGGACTACCTTAAACAGTTGCACGGTGTGACAATTCCTAATGAGGAACTAGCTTATCTAGCCGTTCATATTCATCGACTGACAACTAATATGGATTTGAATAAACAATAACTTTCTTAATTACCTGGTTCTTTTTGACGAAGACCAGGTTTTTTCTATACTGAACAAAAAAATATCCATTTTTTATAATCGAGCAGCTATAGGCCGCATGACATATGTGTGTTTTTCACCACTGATTCGATTTCTTTAAATCGGCGTGACGGGCTCCTTTAATAACTTTTTCAGAAAAGATAAAAGGAAAGAACAACTTTGCTCTTTCCTACAATTTCAGTCAAGTGTTAATAATTATTTATACATCGCACGTCTTCATGCTTAGTTTTGGGATGACAGGGCTTCTGCGGTTCGGATTCCACTACAATCCAACGCCCTCGGCTGAATTGAATCCAAAGGACGATCGCCTTAAAGACGATGTCTAGACCGATGGCGATCCACACTCCTGCAATGCCCATCTGCATCTGAATCGCCAATACATATACTGCCCCAGTCCGGATCACCCACATACCGATCGTGGTCAGATACATTGGAAACTTCGTATTGTTTGCTCCTTGGAATCCACCGGTCAATACAAGGACAACTGCTAGGAAAGGCTGGAAGACCGCTGCTATTTTTAACGCGACATCGATGTCTTTGATGACTTGGGGATCGTCGGTGAAAAGTGAACCTGCCCATCCTCCGAAGAAGAATAAGACGACCCCGAATAAGGACATGAAGCCCATCGCCATGAACGTGCTCAATCTGGCATATTCTTTGGCGGTCTCGTGGTCTCCCGCTCCGATGTTGCGACCGACGAGAATGGTTGCTGCTGTCGCGAAACCATATGCCAACATATAAGAGAACACCTCTAGATTCCCTGCAATTTGATGCGCGGCGAAGGTGTTCGTCCCGAGTACCACGATGAATCCGAAATACACGATCTGTCCGGCTCTCATGACCAATCGCTCGATAGCCGCCGGGCTTCCAAGGTTCACGAGCTCCAACTGGTGTTCGAGATCCGGTCTCCAGAAATCTTTCCTGAAGGCGATCACTTCCGTCTTACGAATATAGTTCATCAATAAGAGCGTCCCGACGAGCCGGGCGATGACGGTCGCGAGTGCCGCTCCGACGAGACCAAGTTCGGGGATGATCCAAAAACCGAAAATCAACATATAGTCGAGCACAATATTGACGACATTGATGACGATGCTTACCTTCATCGGTGATTTTGTATCTCCCGCACCTCGTAAGATACTACTGAGCACAAACATCAATGCCATCACGATCGATGGGATCCCGACAATTTTGAAGTAGGTGCTACCAGCTTCTAAAACGTCATTCTCCACCCCCATCAACCTCAGGAGAGGCTCAGCGAAAAATAGCGTCACGACCCCAAAGGTCACCCCGACCACGACAGATAGGACGATGGCCTGCTGCGCGATATGTCTCGCGCGCTCGATTCGTTCTGAGCCTAAGTTATTGGCGACATAAACGTTTACTGCCACACCGATTGCCATAAAGACAGCAAAGTAGATGGCGAGGATGGCATTCGTCACTCCTACCGCTGACACTTCTGCTAGGCCGATTCTTGAGACGAACAGCGTATCGACAAATCCGAGCAACGTTTGGAAAAAATTCTCGGCAATCGCTGGTAACGCGAGTAGAAGGATGAATTTCATCTTGGTTTTTCGATCACCATGAGTGTCCAGCCGCTCACTTTCTATCATCTGAGTCCTCTCCTTCGAAAATTATGCTTACAACGATTACAGGAAAGCGACCCAACGAGGAACCATGGGTCGCTCATGGTCAATCTGAGACACGAATGACGAAAGGATAGGTGTGCACAGTCCCATGGAACTGGAATTCGGCCCAGACCTTGTATAGGCCAGGTTTATGGAAGACCGTCTCAAATTCCGTCGTATCATGAGAAGAAGGATGCACATGGATAAACTGTTCTCCGGCTTCATCCAAGATGACGACATGACCAAGTGCTCCAAGGTATGG
The DNA here is from genome assembly GCF_018617075.1 of Exiguobacterium sp. s123. Taxonomy (GTDB): domain Bacteria; phylum Bacillota; class Bacilli; order Exiguobacteriales; family Exiguobacteriaceae; genus Exiguobacterium; species Exiguobacterium profundum. The sequence continues at coordinate 28,717 of NZ_JACSJL010000002.1, forward strand.
CTCCGGGTTACTTTCTTTGGTGTCATAGCTGAAGACAGTCGGGACATGCGCTTTTAAAGAGTCAATCGACAGCTCGACGGTATGACCTTCGATCGTCTTCGTCAGACGCTCATCCACTTTAAGTGACGATTCGATAGAGGAAGAGGACTGATGATCAATCTGTAAGTGAACCGGCTTCACTTGATATGCCAGTCCCTTAGGCTGAATATCCACGAAGAGTTTATACGCCCCTGCCTCAAGTTGGACGGGGTGCTCGAATCGACCCTCACCCTTTTTAAACGGATGGAGGTGTCGGTACTCAGTTAGGTCTTCGTTCACGAGAATCAAATGGAATTCCTTTTCATGGCTGACTTCGAGTTCCGGGGCTTGCTGATGTTGATCCTTTAACTCGATACTGATTTTCCCGAATTCATATTTAGCCTCTACAGACACTTCATTTCCCGTCAAGTTCTTCATATGATGATGTCCATGGTCTTTCACGTTTAACACTCCTTTGTGTAGTCCTTGATCGCACCGTCACTCGACCTCCATTACTTGCAGCAAGAACAGCCGATTTTAACGGTCGCCTCCGTTACCTCGTAGCCATTCTCTTGAATTGCGGTTTCAATCTCAGAAAGTGTGAGTTGGCTTTCATCGAACGTCACGTCCACCTCTCCCGCCGAAAGATTGACCTTCACTGATTCAATACCCGCTAACTTTCCAACGTGTCCTTCAATCTTATTGATACAAGATCCACAAGACATATTCGCTACCTGAAATGTTGATTTTTTCATTATATGTTCCTCCTGATTATTTAATTACCATACATGGGTAGGGTGTAAAAGTATCGATTTTTTTACACCCTCGCCACCTTATGTTCGTGTCCCTCATTGCGCGACACGCTTTCAACAGGTTCTGAGAGTGAGCTATCGTTGCTTATCGTAGCAATGTTAGAATCTCCTCTTTGTTGTTCTCGAAGCCAACAAAGTACTTCACTACTTTTCTCTTTCTGAGCATCCCTTTTTTGTAGAAGACAAACAGTGGTACGATTCGATTTCCTGATATCGCTACCATTTCTTGTTCAAGGTCAAGGTTCACACCCACATCTTTGTTCACATAAGAGACTGAGATTGTTTTTAAGTATTTTTTGGCATCCTGACAATCTGAACACGTCGGACGCGTGTAAAGTTCGAGCTGTAGATCTCTATCCATCCCAATTCCTCCTTTTATTTGATCATCGAAGGCTTAAATCGTTTCAAACGGAGTGCGTTCACCAGGACCGAGACTGAGCTTAAACTCATGGCCGCTCCAGCAAGTATCGGGTTCAATAAGGGCCCACCAAGAAGATAAACAATCCCCATCGCAAACGGGATACCCATGACATTATAGGCAAATGCCCAAAACAGGTTCTGTTTAATATTGCGGATGGTTGACTTGCTCAATTCGACAGCTGTAGGTACATCCATCAAATCGCTTCGCATCAAGACGATGTCTGCAGATTCGATCGCAACGTCAGTACCCGAACCGATCGCGATTCCGATGTCTGCTTGGGCCAAGGCTGGTGCGTCATTGATTCCATCACCGACCATTGCGACCTTCTTCCCTTCGGCCTGTAACTTCTTCACTTCGTTCGCTTTGTCTTCAGGTAACACTTCACTCAGTACCCGATCGATCCCGACCTGTCTCGCAATCGCCATGGCCGTACCTTTGTTGTCTCCGGTGATCATGGCTACTTCGATACCCATTCGTTGAAGTTTCTGAATGGCTTTACGACTGTTTTCTTTGACGGTGTCTGCGACAGCGATGATCCCTGCGATTTGTTGGTCAATCGCGATATACATCGGCGTCTTGCCTTGGTGTGCGAGTTTGTCTGAAGCGCCTTCAAGGACATCCAGTGAGATGCCGCGGTCTTTCATCAATTTTCTGTTTCCGGCAAGCAAGACTTTTCCGTCGATCAGTACTTCGATCCCGTGCCCTGGGATGGCTTCAAAACGATCGATATCCATGACACGCATCATTCTGTCCTCTGCCGCTCTTACGATTGCTTCGCCCAATGGATGTTCAGACCCTTTTTCAGCGGAAGCGGTCAAGCGTAACAACTCATCTTCTTGATGTCCATTCACTGTCACGATATCTGTCACTTTCGGTTTTCCTTCAGTGATCGTCCCTGTCTTGTCGAACACGATCGTCTGGACTTTATGGGTCGTCTCCAAGGCGCCGCCACTCTTGATCAACACACCATTCTCAGCACCTTTGCCCGTACCCACCATGATTGCTGTTGGTGTGGCCAAACCTAGTGCACAAGGGCAGGCGATGACCAGTACTGAAATCGTGATCGTCAAGGCGAAGAGGCCGGTCTGACCGCCTAAATACCATGCAATTCCTGAAAGGATCGCGACGACGATGACAATCGGTACAAAGTATCCGGAGATGATATCGGCCAGTTTTGCGATAGGAGCTCGAGAGCCCTGTGCATCCTCGACCAATTTGATGATTTGAGATAGCGCCGTATCCTTACCGACTTTCGTGGCTCGGTATTGGATGATCCCGTTCTTGTTGATGCTGGCACCGATGACTTGAGCACCCACATTTTTTTCAACAGGGATACTTTCACCGGTCAGCATGGATTCGTCTACAGACGTATTACCTGATAGAACCACGCCATCCACCGGAATCTTCTCACCAGGCTTTACGATAATCGTGTCGCCGACGATGACTTCGTCGATTGATACTTCTAACTCTTGTCCGTTGCGGACGACCTTTGCCGTCTTAGGTGCCAGTCCCATCAATTTTTCAATCGCTTCGGATGTTTTACCCATCGTCCGGACTTCAAGATATTTACCTAATGTGATCAGCGTGAGAATGACTGCGGCTGTCTCATAGTAGAGGCTATTCACGTATCCCTCATAACCTGAGAGGATAGCCATGGTAGCACCGACGCTATAGAAGAAGGCTGCGCTCGTCCCTAGTGCGACAAGTGAATCCATATTCGGATGCCCTCGGAACAATGTCTTAAATCCGACGGAGAAGAATTTCCATCCGAATAACATCACTGGGATGGTCATCATGAGCTGCAAGACAGCGAACAATTCTGGGTTCATCGTTGGATGCAATGCCATCGGTAGGGGTAGGCCGATCACATGCCCCATCGCCACATAGAGTAATGGAATCGTGAAAATCGCCGACCCTACAAATCGGTTCCACATCGATTGAATTTTTTTCAGTTTCTTTTCTTTCTCGGTATCTTGACTATCCGCTGATTCTTGGTCTTCTCTTGCCTCATATCCGGCGTTTGCCACCACTCGGATGACATCTGATACAGTCACCAGCTGAGGATCATATCGAATGACTAATTTTTCTGTCGCCAAGTTCACATTCGACTCAGTCACACCCACCATTTTCCTCGTGGCCTTCTCAATCGTCTGCACACATGAGGCACAAGTCATCCCTGTGATGACAAATGATCTTTGCTCGGTCTCAGTTGAGGCCTTGTAGCCAGCCTTCTCGACGGTCGTCTGAATATCTAGCGGCGAGATTTTCGTCTCATCGTAATGAATGCTCAATTTCCCTGTCGCCAGGTTGACGTTGGAGGTCACTACGCCAGGCAATTTTTGGGTTGCTTTTTCAACTGTCTGAACGCAGGACGCACAGGTCATCCCTTCCACTGCAAATGTCTTACTCTCCATATCGTCTTACCTCCATTTTTATTGGGCCGATTCGACTTCGTATCCGACCTCGCCCACAACTTCTTTAAATTCATTCACACCTAGTCGTGATTCGTCGTACTTCACTTTTGCGATGCCTTTCTTCAAGTTGACCTTCGCACTTTCAATCCCATTCAGACCTTCAAGTGCTGACTCGACTTTGTTGACACAATGAGCGCACGACATACCTTTAATCGTTAAAATCGTTTTTTCATCTTGAATCTCCTCCTATTCAACACATTCATGACGTCATTTCAAACTCAATGTCTGGATCCACAGGAATGGTCCTGACATCTGCATTGACCTGGGGTACAAGTACATGGAATGTTTTCCACCGCTTCACCTTCCTTCATCTCAAGGATTTTTTTGAGATTCTCGATATCCTGTACACTTAGTGTCGCTTGTGTGATCATCGTTCCGATGGTGTTCCCGACATCCCTGTCACAGATATGATCGAGTAGATCATGTAACGTCTCTCTGATGACGTCGCCTTCAACGATGTTGGCAGAGTAGATGAATTTATTCCCCTCGGCCTCGGTTGAGAGCATCCCTTTTTTCACGAGCCTCCCTATGAATGTCTTCGTCGTCGCAGGCTTCCAGCTCATCTTCTTTTCCAATACCTCGATGATTTCTTTACTGGTCACGTGCTTTTGGGCCCAAACGACACGCATGACTTCCCATTCTGAATCCGTTATTTGTTTTTCGACATGTTCAGCCATTTGTCCAACCTCCAAATTTTAAGTTTACAATCGTAAACGTTTTATTTGTTTTTAGTTTACAATCGTAAACGTTTGCTGTCAACCATTATGTTTTCGGGTTCGATATTCAGTCGTCATTGGCTATATTCTTGTCTAGAAAACTCTTCAATGCCTCTACAGAGGGCTCGGGTGCTGTGGCTCAATCGAACTCTCCTATTTCTTAAAATCAAAAAAGTAGGATGTAATAAAACAAAGTAGGTGCTGCCTTTAAGGTTTTGTTGCTGAGTTCCTACAATCAACTTGATAATTCGATTGCTATTTTCGTATGGAGGCACCTTGGTTAATGAAAAAGTGTAAGAAGGGATACATTTCGACGACGAAATGTATCCCTTCTTACACTACAAGTTCCATTCAATGTTTGAACTCCCAAAAAAGCTCTCATCCAATTAATCTGAATATAGAAACTAAATGTATTGTATACAAAAAATAATCTAATGAGACCAAGGTGACATCATTCAGTATGTTACAAGAAGTAAAAAACATATTCAGTCTCCTATGGTTCAACGCTAAGTATCAACCAATTATTCGAGAAATTGATTTCGTTAAGCGATAAACAATTACCGGTCTCATGGGCAATTGAGAGGAAATATCAACTTATTTTCGAAGTGAATTTACTAAGCAACAAAATATAATCCACTAATCGATCATTGAAGTTCTATCTCTCTTTACGCTCACAAAGGAAATAGCGAACACCCCATCAATCTCTGCTTGCTCCTCTGTCACGACTTCTTCGATTTCGTACAGCATCCGGTTCTTGACCAGGTGCTTTCCTCATGTTGAGATAGGTTTCAACTAACCACTCTCCATCAATACAAAGCGATACGACGATAGTCTACTATCCATAAATTTTTGGTGACTATGCACAATGTACGCATTGATTTAGGGTTAGAGTGGATTCAGCGAATAACATCAAAGAAGGGGCCTATAACGTGTGAGCATCTGTTGCTGATTAGAGCGGCTTCCCGAATTCCGGGCGCCCTTCTTCATTCCACGTGAACACTTGTGCGCGTGTATGACGGTTCGGATCGTAGAGGGGATCCCCTTCGATTTCCGTATACGTCCGAGCATGGTAAATTAGGACATCCTCTCCCTTCTCGTTCACGGTAAAGCTATTGTGACCCGGTCCGAATTGATTCACGTCGGCATTCGTCTGGAACACCGGCCGGAACGATTTCGACCACGATGCCGGGTTTAACACATCAGCGTCCTCCGAGGCGCACAACATACCCATGCAGTAATTCTCATCGGTCGCACTCGCCGAATACGTGATGAAGATGTGGCCGTTTCGCTTCAATACAGCCGCCCCCTCATTGACGAGGAAACCACGTGTCTCCCAGTCATACTCAGGCTTCGTCAGCATGACTTGCGGCAATTTGATCGTCCATGGGTTTTCGAGTTCGGCGATGTATAAATTAGAGTTCCCCTCGATGGCCGGATCTTTTTGAGCCCACACCAAATAGTGAGTCCCTTTATGATCAAACACGGTTGCATCGAGTGCGAATGAATCCCACTCGGTCTGAATTTGGCCTTTTTCGGCCCATTCCCCTTCGAGCGGATTTGCCGATTCGTTCTCCAATACGAACATGCGGTGGTCGAACAGACCGTTGACGATGCCCCGCGACTTCGCGGCCGCAAAATAGAGGTACCACTTGCCGTGAATGTAATGCAGTTCAGGAGCCCAAATCAAGTCGCTCATCGGGCCTGTCTCGTGTTTGACCCATGCGATCACCGGCTCCGCCGTCCGAAGCGCTTGAAGCGACTTGGCGCGGCGTAACTCAATCAAGTCATACTCAGGCACCGACGCCGTGAAGTAGTAATAGCCATCCGTATGCAAGTAGACCCATGGGTCGGCCCGCTGTTCTAAAATCAAATGTCGATCCTCTACTTGGTTCATCTTACTACCTCCTCGTCACGTATCGGTCGGCCGAACACAGGACCGGCTTCATCCCAAATGAACGGTTGGACACGCGTATGTCGATTCGGGTCCCAAAGCGGGTCCCCGACAATTTCTTTATAGTTGCGGGCGTGGTAGACGAGTATGTCTGTCCCGTCTTCTAATGTCGTAAAACTGTTGTGGCCCGGTCCATACTGACTCGCCGCTTCATCGGTTCCAAAGACCGGTTCGGGATGCTTCGTCCAACTCGCCGCGTCCAATAAATCGCTCGTCACCGTAGCGCGCAGAAGGCCCATGCAGTAGTGATGGTCCGTCGCACTCGCAGAGAACGTGATGTAGATGTGGCCTTTCCGTTTCAAGACGGCCGGGCCCTCGTTCACGAGGAACCCAATCTTCTCCCAGTCATACTCCGGCGTCGCAATCATCGTCTGTTGCCCTGTGAGCGTCCACGGATTCTCCATCTCCGAGATGTAGAGGTTCGAGTTACCATCGATGGCCGGGTCTTTTTGGGCCCACACATAATAAAGGCGCCCCTCGTGCTCGAACGTCGTCGCATCAAGCGCGAACGATTCGCACCAAGTCCGGACCTGTCCTTTTTCGACCCATTCCCCTTCGAGCGGATTCGCCGAGCTGTTCTCGAGCACATACATCCGATGATCGAAGACGTGATCTTCTCGCGCGGCCGCGAAATAGAGGTACCATTTCCCTTGGATATGATGTAATTCCGGGGCCCAGATGTTCGCACTCATGATGCCCGTCTCACGTTTGGTCCAGACGACTCGTTCTTCCGCCTCGGTCAAAGCCGCGAGCGTCTTCGCCCGACAGAGCGGGATGCCCGTGAAGTCCGGCAACGAGGCCGTGAAGTAATAATAGCCATCTGTATGGCGCATGATCCATGGGTCCGCTCGTTGTTCCACTAGCGGATTCGTGATCGTCTCTCTCATAAAGAACGCTCCCCTATCTCAGATTCTGTTCGGTTCAAACTCATATGTTTTAACAGTGTGTGTCGTTCTCTCAAACGGTACGCCTCTCTCTTGCTACTCGCCAACAGGAGCGAGGAGACCCCGATCTCGTCCGGCCGCAGCGGTGCCTGTAACGCGTGGAAGATGTGTTCGAACTCTTGCCGCGTCGGCATCTGCTCGGCCCACGCCCGTAGCGCGCCCGGCGTGTCGGACCATTCAAGCATCATTGTTTTATAGGAATCGATGAGTTCCATCGTGGCGATGGCGACTTTCGTTCCATGGAGGACCGCCGGACGATGGTTGGCGATGAAGTCCATCTCCCAATAGTGGGACAAGTGATGCTCACCCCCGGAAGCTGGATGCGAATGACCGAAAATCAACATGGCGACTCCGGACAATAGTAACGACTCCATCAGTTGATCCAATCCGTCCGCGTCTCGTTTATAGATGGCAGGCAAGGCGTCCACACACGATTGTAACGCCTGTTCCGTCAGTGATGCGGCGCCCGGACAAAACGGTTCACCGCCGTCAAATGCTCCGAACCGCCAGTCCAACAAAGACGTGTATTTCCCGAGCATATCGCCGACCCCGGCCGCGATCAACGCGTCCGGCGCCTTCCGAATCACCTGACTCGGGACGAACACCGCAATCGGAGAAACAAGCTGGTACGTGATTTTCTTGCCTCTCACAATGAGAGGCGCCCCTTTTGACGTGAAGCCGTCCACTGACGGCGCGGTCGGCACCGAGATGAACGGTACTTTCGTTTTGGCCGCACAGAACCGGGTGACGTCATGAATCGTGCCGGCACCTAGCGCAATGAGCGCGTCGACGGTTTTATCTTGTTGAAGCAATACTTGTACGACCGAGCGCTCCTCCGCCAACACGTCGCCTTGCTCATCCGCTTGAAGCGAGACGAGCGACACATCAACTCCGATATCAATCAAGGCTTCTCGTAGCGGGAGAAACCCGACGCGCTCGGTATTCATGTCGGCGACGACGAGGAGACGGTTCCACTCTTTTTCGTGGACGAACGCAGCCAATTCGACCCAGACGTGTTCGGACGCGACCATCCGTTCAATCGTGATCGCGTGATGGGGGTTCCCGCAATCACAAGCTTGAACGTGTTCGTTAATCTGTTCGAGGTTCATCGGCTGACTCCTGTCTCGACGCGGTACGTCGTTTGCCAACGGTACGTGTCTCCCGCCTTCAAGCGAATCGACGGGAACGTTTCGTGGTGAAACGCATCAGGGAGGTGTTGCGGTTCCAGACAGACGCCGTAGTGACGTCTCGACGTCCCTTCACGCAATGAAGTCGTCTCGTTCATCTGATTGCCAGAATAGAGGATGATGGCCGGGGCCGTCGTCGAGATCGTCAACTCTCGCTGTGACTCTCGCTCATATAGTCTCGCTTCCCGTCGCTCCGCGAAGACGAACGGATGGTCATAGCCGTTGACCAATTCGTTTTGTGGATGGGTTGACTCGAGACCGTCCGCCAAGACACGACCAGACCGGAAATCAAACGCTGTCTGATCGACTTCAAGCAAGCGACCCGTCGGAATCAAATCATCCCGCAGCTCAGCGAACGTGTCGGCGGACAACGTAAGCTCATGGTTCAAGATGTCCCGCTCACCTCCGCTCAAGTTGAAATACGTATGGTTCGTCAAATCACACACCGTATCTTGATCAGAGGTCGCCTCGTATGTGATGGTGACGCCGTGGTCGGCCAGTTCGAACGTGGCGCGGACATCGAGTGTCCCGGGATATCCGTTCTCTCCGTCCGGACTGACGCAATGAAGCGTCACACGGTCGGACGTCCTCTGTTCGACCGTCCAGACGCGACGGTTCAACCCTTTTCCGCCATGAAGGTGATGGACACCTTCATTCGCAGGCACGTGATACGTCACGCCATCCAGGTCGAACGTACTCTGGTCGATCCGTCCGGCGACCCGTCCGATCGTCGCACCCAAATAATACGTGTCCTGCATGTACGCCTCGACTGTGTCGTACGACAAGACGATATTTTTCCAGCCGTCATCCTGAATCGAAAATTCTTGCAACGTCGCTCCGTAAGTCAATATGTTCAATCGATACACATCGTTCTCGAGCGTAATTGTCGACTCGTCAATCGCTGTTTCTAGTTGCCGCTTCATGACATCCACTCCTTTTTACCAAACGTTCACTGGGCAGTGCTTCGTCGCGAGTCGTGCCCGATACGAGACGTAACACCCACATTTCAAGCAAGTATCTTGTTGCTGGAACGGGCAAGCCGCGCAATGGGTGAGGCGTGCCTCATATTCCGTATCCGACACCTGCTCCATGACTTCCGCATCGATGGTCAACAGCCAGTCATGATCTGTCGTTTGCGGTGGACAGGTCCGACATCGCCGCGTCTTCGCCACTGTCATCTCAGCGGACCGCGATGGTGATGACGCTCATCGCTGGCACGTCGAGGACGAGCTTGCCGTCTTCCGTGACGGTCACGTCATGGTCCCGTGGTGAGACGAGGTCAGGTTGTTCGAACGTATTGTGGGCGTTCAAATGGTCTGCCGTTAAAATCCGGGCCGACACGACAGAGATGGCGCCGATTCCCCGTAAATCGATTTCGACCGTATCGCCTTGCTCGTGGTCGAGTTGGCAGAGGCTGATGTGGAGCACACCTTCCGCATTTCGCGAAGCGGTGGCGTTCACGGCCGGGATGGCTTCATCTTTGGCCACATAGTTACGTGTGTGCGCGGCGAGTTCGACGCGTTCGGCGTCTTGGTGGACGCTGTACATCTCGAACACATGGTATGTCGGCGTGAGGATGAATCGGTCTCCTTCTGTCAAAATCATCGCCTGCAACACGTTGACCATTTGAGCGATGTTCGCCATATGAACGCGGTCGTTATGGTTATGGAAGATGTTGAAGTGGACCGCAGCCACGAGTGCATCCCGAATCGAGTTTTGTTGATACAAGAAACCTGGGTTCGTCCCCGGCTCCACATCGAACCACGTGCCCCACTCGTCGACGATCAAGCCGACACGTTTTTCTGGGTCATACTGGTCCATGATCTGGCCGTGTTTCGTGATCAACTCGTCCATATGGAGGGCGCGCTTCAACGTGATGAACCATTCGTCCTCCGTGAAATCGAGAGCCGAGCCTTTGCCCAACCAGAAGTCACCTGGGATCGTGTAGTAATGGAGGCTGAGCCCGTCCATCATCGTCCCTGCTTCCCGCATCAGGACCTCTGTCCATTTATAGTCGTCAATGTTCGCCCCACCGGCGATTTTATAGAGTTTATTGCCGTCGTAGTTGCGGACGTACGTCTGGTAGCGGCGATACAGGTCCGCGTAATATTCAGGGCGCATGTTACCGCCGCAGCCCCAGTTCTCATTCCCGACGCCAAAGTACGTGAGTTCCCACGGCTCGGTCCGGCCGTTCTCTTGTCGCCAGTTCGACATCGGTGACTCGCCACCGAACGTCATGTACTCCACCCATTCCGACATTTCTTGCACCGTTCCGCTTCCGACGTTCCCACAGATGTACGGTTCACACTCGAGCAGCTCACAGAGGCGCATGAATTCATGCGTACCGAAGTGGTTGTTTTCGACGACCCCGCCCCAATGCGTGTTGACCATCCGTTTTCGGTTCTCGTTCGGACCGACCCCGTCCTTCCAGTGGTACTCGTCGGCAAAACAGCCGCCCGGCCAACGGAGGACCGGGATGTTCAATTTCTTCAAGGCGGCGAGCACGTCGTTGCGAATGCCATCCGTGTTTGGAATCGGCGACTCAGGACCGACCCAGAGCCCTTCATAAATACAACGACCTAAATGCTCGGCGAAATGACCATAAATGTGCTTGCTGATCGTCCCTTTGGTTAAGTCGGCATTGACGATGAGCTGTGTCGTCCCTGTCGTCACGTGCGTCGGTTTGATGAGTTGGTTGTTCATTGTATCTCCTCCATGAAGAAGGGCCAACGAAGTGGCCCTTTAGATTATGGTCGATAGTAAAGTTCATTCCAACGTAGTTCGTTGTTAAATTGGACCGTCTCCGTCTTGGCATCGATGACAGCGATTTCAACGTCGAGCATTTCCGCGAAGTCCCGTAGTTGGTCGGTCGTCACTTCATACGAATAGCAGGTGTGGTGCGCCCCACCGGCTTGAATCCAGTTTTCGACCGCTTGCGCCATCGAAGGTTCTGTTTTCCAAAGAACGCGTGCGACCGGCAAGTTCGGCATCGCCTCTTCCGGCTGAATGCCTTCGACCGTGTTGACGAGGAGACGGAAGCGATGGCCGAGATCGATGATACTCGCGTTCAACGCCTTGCCGCTCTGTCCTTCAAAGACGATCCGGGCCGGTGCTTCCCGGTCGCCGATACCGAGCGGATGGACTTCGATTCTTGGTTGATCGGCCGCAATCGTCGGACAAATCTCCAACATGTGAGCGCCGAGCACCATCTCGTTGCCCGGCTCGAAGTGGTACGTGTAATCTTCCATGAACGAGGTCCGCTCGTTGTTCGACATGATTTTCATGAGACGGACCAATGCTGCCGTTTTCCAGTCACCTTCTCCGGCAAAGCCATAGCCTTGCTCCATCAAGCGTTGGACGGCGAGACCCGGTAACTGCTTCATGCCGTGCAAGTCTTCAAACGTCGTCGTGAAGGCGGTATATCCTCCTGCCTCGAGGAAGGCTTTCATACCGAGTTCAATCTGGCCTTGGTAACGGACCGAATCAAGGAACTCCTCTTCCGCCATCCCTTTATTCGTCAGTTCGTAACGAGACGCGTATTCGTCCATCAGCGCATCGAGATCTGTGTCGGTCACGGCGTCCATATATGCGACAAGATCACCGACACCATATCCGTCCACCGTCCAACCGAGGCGAATCTGCGCTTCGACTTTATCGCCTTCCGTCACGGCGACGTTGCGCATGTTGTCACCGAAACGAGCCACTTTTAACACTTTGCTTTCGGCCAACGCATGAGCGACTTTCATCCAGCTCGCCATCTTGCCGCGTGTCGTCTCGTCTTCCCAGTGCCCGACAAGCACTTTGCGTTTGACGTTCATCCGGCTCGTGATAAATCCGTGTTCCCGGTCGCCGTGCGCCGATTGGTTCAAGTTCATGAAGTCCATATCGATCGCATCCCAAGGGATGTCGCGATTGAACTGTGTACCGAAATGGAGCAACGGTTTTTGTAGGACGCGCATGCCACTGATCCACATCTTCGATGGCGAAAACGTGTGCATCCAGGTGATCACGCCCGCACATGAGTCGTCCGCATTCGCCTGAAGCATCATCTGACGGATCTCTTCTGCATTTTTGACGACTCCCTTGAAGACGATCCGGTCGCTGAAGACGTCGGCCGCATCAAGTCCAGCCACCATCTCTTTTGAATGATCCTCCACTTGACGAAGCACGTCTTCGCCGTAAAGCATTTGGCTTCCTGTCACGAACCAAAATTCATATGTTTTTGCTGTCAACATCCAAAGTCCCCCTAATGTGAGGGCGAAGTTCCGGTCATTTTTGGCCGTAGTATGCGTTCGCCCCATGTTTTCGCAAATAGTGTTTATCTAAGATGCTCTGTTTAATCGGTGTCAGGCCAGGGTTCAAGTTCAAGGCGTGAAGTCCCATCTTCGCGACTTCCTCGAGGACGACCGCATTGTGGACCGCCTCATTCGCGTCTTTGCCCCAGCAGAACGGTGCGTGATTGGCCACGAGCACGCCCGGTACGGCGACTGCTTCGAGCATTAACTCGTCAAGCGTCTCTAAAATGACGTGGCCGGTCTCGAGCTCATACGCCGTTGCGATCTCTTCGTCTGTCAATTCTCGAGTGCACGGAATCTCGCCATAAAAGTAATCGGCGTGTGTCGTTCCGAACGCCGGGATCGCCCGCTTCGCCTGTGCCCAGCTCGTCGCCCATGGCGAATGGGTATGCACGACCCCGCCAATCTCAGGGAGAGACCGATAGAGCGCGAGATGGGTCGGTGTGTCTGATGAGGGGCGAAGCTCGCCTTCGACGACGTTACCTTCCAAATCGACGACGACCATGTCTTCCACGGTCAATCGTTCGTAAGGGACACCGCTCGGCTTGATGACGACCAATCCGGCGTTCCGGTCGATGCCACTGACGTTGCCCCATGTGAAGGTGACCAAGCCGTGTTGCGGGAGGGCCAAGTTCGCTTCGAGCACGGCTTCCTTCAAATGACGGCTTACCATACCGGTTCCTCCTTCACGCGTGATGCTTCGGCTTTGATTTTTTTCAAGCGTTTCATCACATCGTTTTCACCGCGACCGAAGTAGTCGTATAGTTTCGTGTATTCGGCGAACAGAGCATCATACGTCGCGACGTTTTCCGGAATCGGCTTGTACGTCTCTTCTTTGACACGGCCCATCTTCGCTGCCGCTTCCGTGATCGTGGCGTAACCGCCTCGCTCCGCACCGGCCGCCACCGCCCCGAACATGGCCGACCCGAGGGCAGGCGTTTGCGAGGAGGCGGAGATTTTGATTTCCATGTTCAACACGTCCGCATAGATTTGCATCATGAGGGCGTTCTTCTCGGCGATTCCGCCGGCTGCATATACTTCATGCACAGGAACACCGCTGTTCCGGAACGCTTCCACAATCGTCCGTGTCCCATACGCCGTCGCTTCAATCAACGCCCGGTAAATGTCTTCTGGTTTCGTGAGCAATGTCGCTCCGAGTAGGGCACCCGTCAAATTCGTATCGACGAGCGACGATCGGTTCCCGTTCCACCAGTCGAGGGCGATGAGACCGCTCTCCCCGACACGTTGACGGGCTGCTTTCTCCGTCAACAACTGATGGATGCCGATACCTTTCAAGGCGGCCTCTTCGACGTAATGTCCTGGGACACACGTCTCGGTGAACCATTCAAAATGGTCCCCGACACACGATTGGCCAGCTTCATAGCCCATCAATCCTGGGATGACACCGTCTTCGACGACACCGCACATGCCTGGGACGACTTGTTCGTCTTTACCGAGTAGGATATGGCACGTCGATGTGCCCATGACCATCAGCATCTTGCCCGGTTCGGCGATTCCGACAGCCGGTACCGCCACGTGGGCGTCGACGTTCGCGACCGCGACGGCCGTGCCTGGAAGGAGTCCGATTCGCGCGGCGAACGCCTCTGTCAGTTCACCCGCCTTGGACCCGATTGGTGCGATGTCGCGCGTTAGTTTCTCTTCGACAACGTTCTCTAGCCGCGGATCGAGCGCTTTAAAGAACTCGTTTGACGGGTAGCCGTCTTGTTTATGCCAAATGGCTTTATATCCAGCTGTGCAACTGTTCCGAACGACGCGACCTGTCATCTGGGAGACGACCCAATCCGTCGCTTCTAGAATCTGGTCCGCCGCTTCATAGATCGCTGGTGCTTCGTTCAGGATTTGCCACACTTTCGGGATCATCCACTCCGATGAGATTTTCCCGCCATAGCGTTTCAAGAAGTCTTCGCCCCGCTCCGCTGCGATGCGGTTCAACTCGTCCGCCTCGTCTTGCGCGGCGTGGTGCTTCCAAAGCTTCACGTAGCTGTGCGGGTTTTGTTGATGCTCCTCATGGAAACAAAGCGGGTTCAAGTGTTCGTCAATCGGTAAGATCGTGCAGGCTGTGAAATCGATGCCGAGTCCAACAACTTGGTCCGGCATGATCCCCGCCTCTTTCACGACGGCCGGGATCGTAAGTTCTAATACTTCTAAATAGTCTTGCGGATGTTGGAGTGCCCAATCATGCTCGAGACGGGTCACTCCGTCCGGTAAATATTCATCCATGACGCCATGTGTGTACGGTTTGACCGCGGTCGCCACTTCTCGACCTGTCGCTACGTCGACGAGGACCGCACGTCCTGATTGCGTCCCGTAGTCGACGCCGATTGTATAGTTGGCCATATTCATCACCCTACCTCCAAAAGAATGCGCTTACATATAGGATGAAAAAAATAAAGTGTGTGGGCACTCTTGTATTTTCATCCGTACAACTATTCAAATAACATGTCTGATTCGTACAGAAAACAAAAATATACAATCAAGTTGTACGTATAACTTATACCTTGATTGTATCAACTATTTTAAATTAATCAACTGTTTTCAACATTTTATCTGAACATTTTTGCGTCAGTTCTGAAAAAACTGTGACATTCATCTTTAAAGAGACTGCGATAAGTTGTACGGATATTTACAGTCGTTTGCCGATAAAAACGTGCCCTCGGTCAGACAATCCCGCGAACACGAGCGTCTCTCGCCAATTCTCCCAGTCCCAGCCCGGTAACATATGCCAAGTGATCCTTTCAGGACTGTAGAGTTTGATGGTCGTATCCGTCAGCTTCTCATAACGGCCTCGTTCGCCATACTCTGTCACGAAAGTCCCGTCCGCTAGAAGTTGAATCTTACTTGAAGGCAGGACGTCATGTTTCGTCCGGTCCATGTAGATCCACTCCCACTCCCCGACGAGTTCCTCCATCTCGATGGGCCGTTCTTCTTCCCCGGCATATCGTTGCGGAGATACGAGCGGCCAGCCCGATTCCGTCCAGATAATTTTGCGGATATGCAGTTCGTGCCAGTGCGGGTCCTGCTCACCTCTGACGTGATGGACGAGATAATCCTTGTCCCCGTCATGCAAGACGGAGTTATGACCGGGACCGACCCAACCTTCCCCAGCCCCGAACCGATAGCCCCCTAAAATCTTCATGCCGACTTGTTGGGAGTCGATTTCGAGGTCGGTCATGACGTTCCCATCAAAATCGACGTACGGTCCGGTGATCGAAGTCGAGCGGGCCACACGGATGTGATAGTCCTTGAATAGGGAGTCGTACGAGACGAACAAGTAATAATGGCGATCCGCCTCCCGATAGACGATATACGGTCCCTCGATTGCCCCTTCAACGCTTTGGTGACGTTTCGCAATCAACGTCTCCTCACTCCCCGGACGTTTCTTCCCGGTCTCCGGATCGATCGGGAACACGTACAGCCCACCGAAGAAGCTACCGTAGACGAGCCAAGGTTCTCCATGCGCATCGAACGTAATATTCGGATCGATCGCGTTCGGTCCTGACGTCCCAGCCTCGCTCTTCACGACGAGCCCGTGATCCTGCCACGGTCCGTCTATCGTTTCCGCACTGGCGACACCGATATAGGACTGCGTCTGCCCGAACTGTGAAGCCGCATAGTACATGACGTAACGACCACCCATGAACACAACTTCCGGTGCCCAAAGCCCCGGCGCCCCCGTCCATTCCACAGCCTCGTGCGGAAGTTCTTCAAACGCCAAGCCGACGTATTCCCAATGGATCAAATCCTTTGAGCGGCGCACTTGAATCCCCCCGTTGATTTGATGCCCGTGGGCTGCATCCGTCGAGAACACGTAATACCAGTCCCCGACTTTGATCGAGGCGGGATCGTGGGCGTTGTGCGTGCCCCACATCGTTTCGTTCGTCAATCGCTCTAGCAGATAACGTTCTTCTCGTTTCGGACCGTTCATTTTTTGCATGTTTCCGTTTCTCCTTTTATCGTTTTTTGCCCCATACGGCGGTGCCGTCCTCGCTCAGACCTGTGAAGATGATCGTCGGTTGCCAATTCTCCCAATCCCAAGCCGCACCGACTTGCGTCTCATACGTCTCTTGTCCGACTTCGACCTCGAGGACCGAGCCGTTCAATCGCCAAGACCCGTCCCCGTTTTCGAGCTTCCCGCCTCGTTCCAACGTCAACGTGCTCGAGGCTTGCTGTCCATCGTCGAATCGCGGGAACGTGATGACGTCCCAGTCCCCGACCAGATGGGCGTCGTCGACCTCGACGTCTCCTTCACCTGCATAGCGCTCGGGCGAGACGACCGGCCAACCGTCTTTCGTCCAATACACTTTTCGGACGTGCAACTGTGACCAATAGATGTCTTCACTCGGTCGCGCCTGATGCAACACGAATGTGTCAGTCCCGTCTTGTAAAAATGCCGAATGCCCGGTCCCGACGTATCCGTCATCTCCTTCGAAACGATACGAACCCACGATTTTCACGCCCGTATCAAATGACTCATCCGATTCGTCCCGTAAGTCGCGACCACGCGAGTCGACGTACGGTCCCGCGATTGACTTCGAGCGACCGATCCGGACGTTGTACGTATCTTCTAACCAACCATACGACACCATCAAGTAGTAATAACCTGTCTCATCGTTATACAAGATTTCCGGTCCTTCGATGCCCATCGACATGTCTTTCCGTTTGGCGAGCAACGTTCCCTCTGACGATTCGTCCACTCGCTTCCCAGTGCCTGGATCAATCTCCGTCAAAAAGATCCCACCAAAGTACGACCCATACGCCATCCACCATTTGCCTGACGCATCTTGCGTCACATGAGGGTCAATCGCATTGGCGACACCCCCGTCCCCGTCTTTCGACGTCACGACGGCGCCCTCGTCTTCCCAAGGCCCTTCGATCGTTGACGCGGTCGCTAGCCCGATGTACGACGTGCGGCTCCCGACCCCTGATACGGAATAGTACAAGTGGAACCGATCTCCGATTTTTGTGATCGCCGGGGCCCAGAACGTATTCCCACCGGCCCAAGCGAACGCCTCTTCAGACACTTGATCGAACACACGGCCGACGAACTCCCAGTGAATGAGATCGGTCGATTTACGAATTTGAATACCGGGCGTCGGAGGACCACCCACCATGTAATCCGTCGAGAAAACGTAGTACGTGTCACCATCTTTAAAGATTGCCCCGTCATGCGTAAAGTTCGTCGTCCACTCGCTCTCTTTGTTGAGCACGTCTGGCGTCACATCTTCCACCTTTTGATCAAACGGCGCTTTCGGGAGTACCGACTCATCGATTGACGCACTCGTCGTCTGCCAGAAG
Source organism: Exiguobacterium sp. s123 (assembly GCF_018617075.1). GTDB lineage: Bacteria > Bacillota > Bacilli > Exiguobacteriales > Exiguobacteriaceae > Exiguobacterium > Exiguobacterium profundum. The sequence goes on from NZ_JACSJL010000002.1 coordinate 46,851, forward strand.
AAAACACCTCCGACCGCGACAATGAGCAACGCCATCCAGACCATTATTTTTTTCATGTCAATCTCCTTCCTCCATCAAAAAGGCACCCGCCTAAAAAAGACGGGTGCCTCTGTCTTGTCACACCTCAGCCCTTCACACCAGAAATCGCAATCGACTCGATGATCTGTTTTTGGAAGATCATGAAGACGATTAACATCGGGAGTAACGCCACGACGGACGCGGCCATGATTAACGGATAATCACTTTGAATTGCATAAGATGCGTTAAAGTTCGCGATGACAAGTTGAAGCGTCTGTTTCTCCGGCGAGTTCAAATACAGAATCGGCCCGAGGTAGTCGTTCCAGATTGCCATGAACCAAAGAATCAATTGCGCGGCCACGGCCGGCTTGATCAATGGGAAGATAATCTTATAGAAGATTTGGAAGTACGAGCAGCCATCAATCTTGGCCGCCTCGATAATCGAGTTCGGGATGCTGTTCAAAAATTGGCGCAAGAAGAAAATCATGAAAATATTCCCGAACAGTCCAGGCACGATCAACGGTAACAGCGTATCCACCCAGCCGATGCTCGAGAACATCATGAACTGGGGAATCATGAGCACCGGGTAAGGGATCATGACAGAAGCGAACAAGAGCAGGAAGATTTTATTCTTGCCTCTGAAGTTCAACTTCGCGAAGGCGAACGCCGCCAAGCTCGACGTGAACGTTCCGACGATTGTGACGGATAACGCGACGATCAAACTGTTCGATATCCCGGACAACAGCGGGCCCATGCTCCAAATTTCCGTGTACTTGCTAAACGAAATATCGGTCGGGATCCATACCGGAGGGAGCGCGAACACATCCTCTTTTGATTTTAGCGACGTCGATACCATCCAGAGCAGCGGCGCGATCATGACGACCGCTCCGATGGACAGGAAGATAAAGATGAAGAAATCCGTGATTCGGTCCTTCTTCTTCACCGACATCGTTTCCACGTTCTCTTTTTTCCGTGAGAGAGCTAATTGCATGGTCATTCTCCTTTCCTATACACGAATCGCTCAATCAAGATCGAACGATGATTTTTCATTCATCCGGAATTGGAGCAACGTGACGATGAAAATGAAGAGCCCGAGGACGAGCGCCATCGCCGAAGCGTAACCGAGTTGGAAGTTCCCGAACGATTTTTGCCAAATGTAGAAGACCGCAGAGGCAGACGAGTACTCAGGACCCCCGGTTGGTGTCATGACGTTGATTTCCGTGAAGATTTGCGCTCCTCCGATGATGTTCGTCACGATGATGAAGAACGTGACCGGTTTGACCATCGGGAGCGTGATATGCCAAAAGCTTTGCCACGCGTTGGCTCCATCGAGTTTCGCTGCCTCATAAAATGATTTCGGGACACTTTGGAGCGCCGCCAAGTAAAGGAGCATCGTGTAGCCGAGCCCTTTCCAAATCGCCATGAGGATGAGCGCGGGTTTGACGGTATCGGTGTTTTGGAGCCAGTTCGGCCCGTCGATCCCGATCAAAGCCAGGAATTGGTTGACCAATCCGTAGTCCCCGTTATACGCCCATTGCCACAAAATCGAGACGGCGGCAATCGACGAGATGACGGGAATGTAGTAAATCACGCGGAACGTGTCCGTCCCAAAAATCTTTCGATTCAACGCGAGGGCAAGCAGAAGCGCGAGAACGATTCCGATTGGGATCCCAATCATCATAAAGAGCGTGTTGTACATTGATTTATAAAAATATTCATCTTGGAACAAGTTAACGAAGTTCTCAAACCCGATAAATTTCATTTGACCGAGGCCGTTCCAATTCGTGAAAGCGCCGTAAACAGAATACATCAACGGTACGAACGCGAAGAGGAAGAACCCAATGACCGGTGCCGCAACGAACAGGTAGGCGTACCGCTGTTCAGTTCGATATAACTTGGAAATCGATTTTGTCTTCATTATCCTTCCATCCTTTCAACGTCAGAGACGCAGGTGGCGAACATCGCCACCCCGTTTCGACTCTCTGATCAATTCGCCTGTTTCTCTTGTTCGATCGCCGCATCGAGCAATTTCTGCATCTTCGGCTGCGCCGTCTTCACATAGTCTTCGACCGACGTTTTACCGTCTAGGACAGGCTGGATGTTTTTGAAGAACTCGTCGTACCATTCTGCCGTGTATGTTTTCTCAGCCGGGAACCCGCGGCCATAATCGTTGATTAAATCAAGGAACTCTTGTTTGTTATCTGGTTTGATTGACGTATCAGCTGCCCAGTTGTCTGCGATTTCCATACTGTTCGGCAATTGGACTTGCGCGTCTACGAGCGCTTGTTGCCCTTCTTGGTCCGCAGACAAGTACATCGCCAACTCTGCCGCTTCTTCTTTATGTTTCGTCGTCGCCCCGACGCCGATCCCGAGTGACCCCACCCATCCTGACGCTTTACCGGTTGAACCGGCTGGCCATGGAAGTAAGTCGTACTCGAATTTCAACTGTTCTTTAAATGCTGCCATATCCCACGGTCCGACTGGGAAGAAGGCGAGCTGACCTTTCAGCCAACGTTGGTACGTGTCGAGCGTCTGTGTTTCGCCGATTGACGGTGTGATCCCGTGTTTCAACTGTTGATCGACGAAGAATTGCAACGCTTCGATGAACTTCGGATCATCGATTGTCACTTTCGTACCATCTTCATTGATCCAGTCCGCTCCATTACTCCAGACGAACGGTTGAAGGGCCCAGTTTACGTTGAAGCCAGTGCCGTACTGATCCATCTTCCCGTCACCGTTCGTGTCTTTCGTCAACTGTTTGGCTACGTCCACGAACTCATCCCATGTATATGGTTTGTCTTTATCCGGTAGCGGGATGCCCGCATCTTCGAACATCGTCTTGTTGTAGCCGAGTGCGAACGGACCTAAGTCTTTCGGTAGTCCGTAAATCGCGCCTTCTCCGAGCGTCTTCCCATCGAAACGATATTTGTCGACACCCTTCTCCCAAATGTCGTCCAACTTGACGTCTTCTGAAGTTTCAACCGCTTCAGTGATATCGAGTAGCACGCCCGAATTTACGTATGCTTTCACTTGGGCAGGATTATAGAAGAAGACGTCTGGGATTTTGCGACCTGCGATGGCCGATTTGAGTTTTGTATCGTACTGATCCGGGGCTGTCTGGACCATCGTTACTTTCACGTCTTTGTTGGCTTCTTCAAAACGTTTCACCGTCGCTTGGTAGGCTTTTAACTCTTCTGGATTTCCACGGAACATAAATGTCAATTCAACTTTCCCGTCAGCGCCTGCCTCGTCTCCCGAACAGCCGGCGAGCGCCAAAGAAGTTGTCATCAGGGCTGACATCGTTAACGCAAACATTTTTTTCGATTTACGATTCATTGTGAATTCCTCCATCAGTATATATTCATGTGCAAAAGATGACGAAGATGTACGTACATGTTGAATTAAATAAAAAAGCAAGCTGTATAATGAAGCCCACACGACACTATACATTCACTAGCCAAGAAACCAATTTAATTAGCAATGAAAGCGTTTTCTGTACAATTTGAGTCTATTACACACGTTCGGACATGTCAATTTGATTTTTATGTATTTTTATATTTCATCCGTACATATTCATAGAAAATTCAGGTGCTATTTTTGCTTATTCATAGTAAACAGGACATTTGTTTGTTAATATATATGTAAGATCATATCTTGTACGTATGAGTTGTTCGACGTACACGAGAGAAAGCAGGGACGCCAGATGGCACAACGCACAAAGTACAATATGGTTAAAGATCATATTCTTGAATGGATAAAAGATGGAACGGTAAGACCAGGTGAAAAAATTCCTTCTGAAAATGAATTGGTCCAATCATTTGGAGTGAGCCGTCATACGATTCGACAAGCTGTAGGAGAACTAGTGAACGAAGGTTATCTTTACCGTGAACAAGGCTCGGGCACGTATTGCTCCCCGGTCCTTCCGACCTCGGCTCCCCAGGCGATTGAACGTTTAGGCAACGGTAAAAACATCGGTGTCATCACGACCTACATGTCTGATTATATCTTCCCGTCTATCATCCGGGGGATTGAATCTCACTTGGCTTCAAAAGGATACACGTTGACCTTATCTTGCACGGATAACAACGTCGAGAAAGAACGGCAATGCCTCGAGATGATGTTAGATCGTCAAATTGATGGGTTGATAGTCGAGCCGACGAAGAGCAGTAGCTACAATCCAAATATCAAATATTATTTAGAACTCGAACAACAGCATACGCCGTATTTGATGATTAACCAATACTATTCGCAGTTGACGCCTCCTTATTTGATTATGGATGACGAGAAAGGTGGGTTCTTGGCTGCCGAACATCTCATCAAACTTGGACATGAGCGCATCATGGGACTCTTCAAAACAGATGACCTTCAAGGGGTCCATCGGATGCGCGGCTTTATACGCGCGTTCCGGGAATACAATCTTCCCTTAGAGCCAGAATTAATTATAACGTATACGACAGAAGAACTTGTGCCTTCTTTTTATGACGTGATTCATCAAGTTTTTGAGAACGCGGACGAACGGCCGAGTGCGATCGTCTGTTATAACGACCAACTCGCCCTTAACGTGTTGGACCAGTTGAGAAATCTACGCCTCTCTGTCCCGCAAGACGTCTCACTCGTCGGATATGACGACTCGGTGCTTGCCGTCGCGACAGAGGTGAAACTGACTTCGATCATCCACCCGAAGCAAGAATTGGGTCGTGCCGCAGCCGAGTGGATCATCGCAGCCGTCGAGAAAAAGGATACGCCACCGTCACATACGTATGAACCTGAATTGATTGTCCGCAACTCGACCGCACCCTATAATCGTCTCGAATCTAAATTAGGCTGATTCACTGCTAACTTCTTGGAGGTCCTCATGAATTTAAAACATGAACATAACAAGCTATTCCAAGCGCTCGAATTTGTCACCAGCCTGGTACAACTGAACGTGGTCTTCTTCCTGACCATTCTGCCTGTCATCACGTTGTTCCCGGCCTTGTACGCTTTACATGCCGTCACACGGCAATGGTCGGTCAACCAAGATTACAGCGTGTTCCGCGCCTACTTCCGTTTCTTTAATGAAGGAGTGCGCCGTCATTATAAGCTCGGTATAGCCTGGACCTTGTTTGTATTCGTCTTGTTGATCGACTTTTTGCTCATTCGGCAAATCCATACAGGGCAAACGATTCTCTTCACCGGTCTGTTCGTGATCGGATTTGTCTTCACCTCCCTATCGTTATTCCTGTTTCCGATTTTGACGCACTACGAGATGAAGACGATGGATGCCTTGAAGTTGGCGTTATTCAGCATCATGCGATACGGCTATATTGTCGTGCTCGCGCTCTTGTTATTCACAGCACTCGGTATGCTCGCGTATCGCTCTCCGCTCTATTTGTTGTTCGGCTGTTCGTTCATCGTTTTTCTAAAAACGAAACTATATCTCCACCAATTAAATCGTACTATAACGAACAATCATATCGATATCGACTCCACGTATTATTGAATTTTTCCATCTACTTTAACAAAGTAGATGGTTTTTTATTTGAATCTAAGAAGAATGGTTTACTCATCTGTCAATTTCAATAAATATGACCAAGTCACTTCTTTAGGTTGTTTAAGTTCTATTCAAAATGAATAATACAGTTCTTAGTTAGTGAGGAGGCAAAGCAATTGGGCTTTTCCGTTAATGACTTTATTGAGGATACTCCAGTTTTTGGTGACTTACATTATATTTTGCATTATGACAATGAATCAGAACGAAGAGACACTTTAGTCTTTTCGAAAACATAGTTCAGTCCTTCATTACTGAAAGAAGCTGATTTCATTAGACTACAACAAGCAACCCTTCGTATTAATAAGTAGGCTTTAGAAAAATGTGCTCCCTAATAAACTATGTATGTCTCTTCATTCCTTTATATGCCACTTATAGTTCCACACTTCAACATACTTGATCACCTCAAGTCGTTTCCTATCCAATTTTCCAACCGCTGTGTAAGGCAACTCCTTCACAAACACGATTTCTCGTGGAAGCTGATAAGTTGTCAGTCGTTCGCGCAACCAGCTCACCAGTTCTTCTTCTGTCAATTTTTCATCATATAACTGTACGTATGCTTTCAAGATGTGACCGGCGTACACATCCTCTATCCCGACGACGGCGGCGTCCTCGACATTCGGATGGTCGCGCAAAACCGTCTCGACTTCCCCAGGATAAATATTGTTTCCTGCCGAGATGATCAAGTCGTCTGTTCGTCCACACAAAAAATAATAGCCGTTCTCATCCCGGTATCCGACATCACCCGTTTGAATCCAGCGGTTCTTCCTGCTTTGCATGGACCACTTATTTCGTATGCAAAATTCCCCGATGGTGCCCGGCTCGACTTTCGCTCCATCTTTCACTACCTGTAAGTCCCCTCCCGGAATCCTTCTCCCGAGCGTGTTCGCATCATACTGTAAATCTTCTGGTGTGGCGATCAGATTCAAGCCCGCTTCCGATGTTCCATATAGATTGTATAAGACGTTCCCTAACTCGTTATGAACTTCACGGACTAAAACGGGATGAAGCTTCGCACCACCGGAAGCAATACAAGCGAGAGAATGAAGTGATGTTGGATCGTGTCGTAACATTTTATGGATCATGAGCGGGACGACCGTGACCACTTCTACCTTGTGTCGCCGAATGAGGTCACAGGCTCTCTGCACATCAAAATTCTCCTGAATGACGACCTGTTTCCCTAACGCGAGAAAAGATAAAAGGATGGCGATGCCGTAGCCATGGTAAATCGGGGTGGCAATATAAGCAGTATTGAATGACGGCAACTGCAATCGGTTCATTAGAGCTGCGAATGGAGCCAGAAAGTGAAAGAGGGATGGTTTATGAGTCACTTGTTTCGGTTTTCCGGTAGTACCGCCGGTCTATAGCACGATTTTCCCGCTCGAGGCGGCCGGAAGCTTTCCTTTTTTATGTCGCTTCGAATCCGATAGACTATTGATTGATACCTTTTCCTCATGATAGCTGACAAATGTCGAACGTTCGTAAGACGAGTTTTCAATTAAGTTTTCAAACTCATCATCGTAAATCAAAAGATCGAATGGCTGTTCTTCTACGAGTCGGTTGAACTGCAGTTGACTCATCGATGAATGAAGCATGTAGATGTCTGCACCGAGTCGTGAAGCCGCAAACATCCCTTGTACGAAAGACGAGTGGTTGTGACAGAGAAACGCAACTTTTTGTCCCTTTTTAACCCCATACTGATTAGCGAAATGATAAGCGAGGTGTTCACAGCGTGACTTTAGCTCTAGATACGTCACTGTTTCTCGGCTATCCACTAAAGCCGTTTTTTGACTCCCTGCTCTTTCAGTCAATGTAAAAAGAAGCATCAAGTTGATTCCATTTTGACGGATTGCGACGAACAGACGGCCTAGATTCGATGGTGATAGAAACTGGAGCTGCGACAAGACTTTCAATAACTTAACCATTCTTATTGTCACGCTCCTTTCTCTTAAGGAATGCAGGGACCATCCAGTCTATCGGTCTTCTGAAAACAAGTGATGCTACTTGACCGAGGAACAACCACCACGGCTTATATACTGTTCCTTTCGTATACAAGGCATGTCCGATTAATTCTGCCACATGTACCGGTGACATGGCAGGTGAATGCTGATAAGCCAGCGTCGGTTTGATCATCGGAGTTTTTACTAGCGGTAGATATAGAGTCGTCGTGGATATATTTTTGATTGTGAGTTCCGGACCCGCGGAGCGAAACCACGTATCGAACGCGGCTTTTGATGCCTGATAGGCTGCCCAGTGAGGAAAAGGATGAAGTAACACATTGATGGTCGACACATTGACGATCTGCCCGTTCTTCTTTTCGAGCACCGGAATGAGCGACAAAATCAATTGTACGGGAGCAAAATAATTGATTGCCATCGTCCGTGTGAAGTCATGGTATCGATCGAGTGACTCAGTGATGGGACGATTGATGGAGATTCCAGCATTGCTGACGAGAACATCCAATCCGTCCGGTAGTTGATGGAGATACGCCAGCAAACCATTCCGTTCCTCTTCAATTCGAAGATCTGCCGGGAACACGGTCACCGTGGCTGACCCCTTTTCGATTTCAGACTTCATGGCGTTCATGTCTGATTCTCTACGGGCAACGAGAATCAGATGCGCGGTTGTATCCGCTAGTAAAAAAGCGAACGCCTGCCCGATTCCTGAGCTCGCTCCAGTAATCAATACCGTTTTCCGATCCAACGCTGACTTCATTTTCTGATGATCGAAGGAAGGAAATCGGAATAGGAGTCTCTCTAGTAACGTGTAGTCATACATATAGACAGCACCTTTTTTGATTTTTACAATAGAACGATCACGAACTAAATAAATCTGTATGTTTAGAAGTAAAATTACTGCTCTTGTATACATGTAATGCCAAATGATATGTAACAATTTAACGAACAGAAAATGAAGTTCCCAAGATGAACGTCAGCCTTAATTACTTCAATGACTACAAAAAATCTAGCAAATCTAAATCTTCACTACATTTATAAAAGAAGTTTGGACCAATCATGGCTTTAATCATTTCAGATAGCTGATAGTACGAGGGATCATCAATCAAATTCATCAACTGGAATACATACCCTTTGTTAAATGCAACTCCATCATAACAATTATAGTCTTCGACCTCATTTGGAATAGAAACTGAATTCACGTACAACAATTCATCACTCCAATAATTAAGCCATTCCACTTCCTTAACTTTAGAAAAACCTGTTTCGTACATGAGATCCTCTCGTTCTTCAATCCTTCTAGATATTGATGCTTGGAATGGACCCCACTCTCGACAAATTCGATCAAATAACCGAATCCATTTGTCCTTTTCATTCAGAAAATTTGTCTTGCTGATCACAAAAACGAAACCAACATTTCCTGGTAACCCATCTTTCAAATTATGAATGTTGAGATAACCTTTACTATTTTTTAATCGACAAATAAAGCTGTAAAAATCATCGTTGCCTTCTGTCCACATCTTCAGAAAGGTGTCATTCGAAAACTCAGTTCTAAGTGGTTCGTAAAATCCCATCTTTCCGATTTCAATCTGAAACGTTTCGAAGATATGTAGCATCTGTAATGCCCATTTTTCATTCTGTAAGTCGTGAAAAAAGTTAAAACTAAGCCTTACTTCTCTCATATATTTTCAACTCGCCCTGTATTCATTTTTTAAATCCAAAAATGACAAACTACACTTCATCACTCAACAACAACATTATGAAAAATTTTGTTTTTATACAACGAACAGCAGTATACACCTTCAACATGAAATGTATACTGCTGAATTAATATTTCATCATTCATTTCCTTATTTTTTACCATTCGCATATCTAGTGAAATTATCGAGAATCGCCTGCCATCCCTGTCGTTGCATTTCAACCGGATTCATCGATTCCGCATCAAACACCTCGACCACCTTCGTCTGATCCCCTTCAGAAGTAAATGAAATTCTGACTCTCCGTTCATCCTCAAGGCGATACTGAATGAGCTCATTTTCTTCAACTTCCTCATATACCCCTTCAAAATCAAAGCCCATGCTCTGATCTTTCGCTTCCATTCGACTACGAAACTTCCCGCCGACCCGTAAGTCGTTCTCCGCCTCAATCGTATGCCAATCGTCAGACGCATGATTCCATTGTTTGATATGTTCAGGTTCTGTCCAGAATTTCCAGACTGTGTCGATTGGTGCATCGACGAGCGTTGATATCGTCACGACATTTGATTCCATGATTCGTTTCCCCTTTATTCTACAATTTTTGATCAATCACGAATGCGCTGCCCGTCCTATATGACGAACGCAATATGAGATTACTTCCCTATCAATCACATCTTCTCCTGCTCTCATTTCAACGATTGAAAGATACTTAAAACAAAAACCTTGAGTGGCACTCAAAATCGAGTTCATTCAAGGTTCTTTTCATTTCATCATTGAAACTTAACTCTTGGCAATCCCAAGCATAAATCCAGCGACGACAATCAACCCGATTCCCATGAAAACAAAGACGCGTTCTTTTGTCGTCTTCTCTTCTTTCAAGAGATAGATCCCACCAAGTGTCGCCACGACGACGTTCAATTGGGATAAGGCGAACGAAGTCGCAATCCCCACTTCTCCGCTTGAAACGAAAAGTCCGAAGTTCCCTATTCCCCAGGCGATCCCCGCCAAGATGTTTTTGAATGTGCGTGGATCCAGTTTCTTGACGTCCTTTTCACGAAGACTGAACAGAAGTGCCGCGATGAACATCCCGACGGATTGTGGAAGAATCGCGGTGATCCCTTCTACTTCAAAGTAGTTCGTCAAGACGGCATACGTGACGTAACCAATACTCGAAACGAATAGGACGAGTAAACCCTTTTTCAACGCACCGGCACTGTCCTGATCTTTCTTCTGTTGGTAAGAAGTCATAGTCGCCCCGATGATGATCAAGACGAGCGCTGAAAACCCTAACCATAGCTCCGTCGATGTCTGCCAGTCCCCGAGTACGATGACCCCAAAGAGAGAGGTCCCAACGAGTTGCATCCCCGTGCTGATTGGCATCGCTTTGGAGACGCTTAAGATTTGGAACGATTGGAACTGCAAATATTGACCGAGCGCCCAGAACGCCCCTGAGATAAATCCGGTCACGATGGCGAGTGTCGTGAACTCCGGTCGGAAGACGAGGGCAATCACTGTTGCCATAATCATCGCCCCGATGGTCGTTCCGATTAACTGCTGAATCGGTTTTCCTCCTACTTTCGACACGATGAGTGGAATACTTCCCCACATGAGTGCCGGTAAGAGTGCCAAAAGAATCATTTCCATGAAGCACACCTGCTTTCTTAATATAACGTCTAACATGAAATTCCCACGTCTCCAATTTTATAAACCTAAATTCAAAAAGGGAATTGCCATGTCGAATACTACGATGATATAATGATTTCGAACGGGGCATTAGCTCAGCTGGGAGAGCGCTACGCTGGCAGCGTAGAGGTCAGGGGTTCGAGCCCCCTATGCTCCATTAATTGGTCACATCTCGAATGAGGTGTGGCTTTTTTATTGGTATGGTGCGATTCAACCTCTTTCTGAACGGGTAATGATAGTTAGACTTTTTCATATAAGGGGGAATTTTGATGGAACGTACATCTGTAGAAGAAACATTGACGAGCGTGATCGAATGCATGCGCGCATGCAACCACTGCTTCTCAAAAAGTTTGCAAGAAGAGGATTTACACATGTTCACCGAATGCATCCGCCTGACTCGAGAATGCTCAGACATTTGTACTTTAGCTTTAAATGCCTTAGAAACAGATTCAGCCTTTTCAAAACCAATCGTTGCTTTATGCGCCCAAGTCTGTGATACGTGTGCGGTTGAATGCGGACGACACCAGCACGACCATTGCCAAGCCTGTGCCAAAGCATGTGAGCGTTGTGCGGAAGCTTGCCGAACACTTGTTGCCGCTTAAGCACGACATTCGTCTAACTTTCTGTTAGACTTTTTTTATTGCTTACGAAAGAAGGTAAACTATGAACCATACCATTCTCGCACTTGACGTGGAGACAGCTAACCGTGATAGTCGCAGCATCTGTTCTGTCGGATGGAGCATCCTTCAAAATGGTGATGTGGTCGAAACCGACCAGCGACTCGTCAATCCCGAGGAAGACTTTGATATGGGTAACATCCGCGTCCATGGCATTCGTCCGAGTGACGTGTGGGATGCACCGGCATTACCGGAAGTACTTTCCTCTCTTTACCCGATTTTACGGGAAGTGGACCTCGTCATCGCACATAACGCTTCATTTGACATGGGTGCCTTGAGAAAGGCGATTGTGAAATATGATCTATTCGATTTCCCGACAATCGAGTACGGTTGCACCGTCAAACTGTCACGTAAACTGTATCCAGGACTCCCGAACCATAAGTTGAACACGATGGCAGAACACTTGAACGTGCCGTTTATTCATCATGATGCTGCGGAAGATGCTCGCGTATGCGCGCTACTTATGCGAGACATGATGCAAAAAACCGGCATCACAAGCCCAAAAGAATTACATCGCTATACGTCCGTGAAAACAGGAACGCTCGCATATTAAACCGGTCATGAAATCATGACCGGTTATTTTTTGAAAATCCATCTCTTCTGGACATAATAACTGACGAAAAAGAGAGAACTATCGACGACTACTTTTAGGATGACCTCGCCTTGTCTGAGCAAGAGAAACAAGAGATAAACAAGGAGTGCTGAAACGGCCATTTGAAGCACGACGAGACTAAAATATTTCGGAAGAGACCGCCGCGCCTTCGAATCGAAGACTACTTTTCGATTAACGAGATAATTGAAGAGAGAGGAAATGATTCGAGCGATGACCGTCGCGATGACGACGTGAGCCGTATCGAAGTATGGGGATAATAAATAAATAAAGAGCGCATACATCCCTACGTCGACAAGGAACGAGGCGACAGAGGATAACGAATACATCAAAAACATCCGATAAATTAAAATCGAGTCGAGAATCGGTCTAAAATGGGATGAATCATTTTCATTCTCATATACGGTCTGGATGGTCGTTTGTTGAATCGGTACCTGCAATCGTTTCGTGAACGTGAGCATATTCATCTCGAACTCATATCTATTTCCAGGAATGTCAAGCAGTTGCCTGGCGTATCGCATCGGGATGGCTCGAAGTCCCGTCTGCGTGTCTTTTAACTTCAGCCCGCTCCCAATCAACATCACGAGCCGTGTCGCCTGATTGCCGAATCGGCTCCGGAACGGAATCGCATCTCCGCTAAAATCTCGACATCCCATGATGAGATGATGTGGTTTATTCAACCCTTCCTCATAGACGCTGACGACATCTTGCGGTAAATGCTGCCCGTCGGCATCGACCGTGATGACCCCCGTTTTATCCGGATATGTGTCCACCACATACCGTAACCCCGTCTTGATTGCTGCTCCCTTCCCTTGATTCTGTTCGTGCGTTAACACTTGGTCGACAAATGATGCAATCTTATCAAATGTGCCTACCGACGATTCGTTACTACCGTCATTGACCACAATGATGTTCGCAAACCCACTCGCCCTTAACTTCTCCACGAGTGTGACGAGTGCCTCATCAGGGTTATAGGCCGGAATCAAAATCGAATACGCTTGGCGTGTTTCCACTTCATGCATCTGCATCGCCACCCCTCCTTCAATTCCTCTATACCCGAAGCAATGAATTCTCATTCCCAATAAAAAAACATCAGCCCTAAGGCTGATGCATGTACTCACCCGATAAAGATCAAGTAAGACGAAACGAAATAGACAACGACAACGAGTAACGAAGGAATCACATAACGTACCTTCGACGTGACATTTTGTCTTAGCACACTATACATGACGAGGATCGATAGGATGGTGATTCCGACCGCAGATACGAGGTGTGACGTCGAGACATCTGCGAGAATCGATCCATTCCGATAGAAGACATCTGACATGGCGATAATCAACATGTTGAAGATATTCGAGCCGAGAATCGAACCGAATGCCAAGTTGACATTACGTAGTTTGAGCGCCATGAACACAGCGACCGCTTCCGGGAGTGACGTCGATGCCGCAATCAAGAAGCTACCGACAAAACTAGAACCGAGTCCTGTGACAACGGCAATTTGATCACCTGTGATGGAAAGGGCTGTTCCTGCCGCCATGATTACGATTGCAGCAATGATGAATCCAAAGACCGCACGTTTCAGCGTGATCTCTTCATATTTACCGACGACCACTTCTTCTTCGACTTCATGCTCCGCGATCGGCTCTGTCGGTTGTTTCCCGATATAGTAGATTCCGATACCGTATAGAATCGCAATCAAGAGCGCGTCGACTCCGATTCCGATAAACGTCATATCAACGCGAACGATCAAAGCAATCAACGTCGTGACGGTCAAGAGTAACCCAAGTCCGGCCGTGTACAGGTGGTCCCGACTCGCATAGTTGAACAATTGCTTCTGTCGGAAGTATAGGTCGAACATCGCTAAGATAAAGATATTGAATAGGTTACTCCCAAGCATGTTCCCGATGGCAATGTCGGGGTTGTCAATCATGACAGCCGATATACTCGTTGTCACTTCCGGGAGCGACGTCGCTCCTGCCAATAAAACTGTACCGACGAGCATCCCGCCCATTTTCGACTTTTCAGTCATGACGTCGGCGTACGTTGACAATTTGATGGCGGCGTAGACGGTGATGGCCGCGGCCAGTAAGAAATAAACAAATACCATTTTTTCCTCCTCCTTGGGTAAACAAAAAAGACCTTTTTATGGACGACAAAAACGCCCATAAAAAGGTCTTGCGGACTTGTAAAAGCTCGATGGACCGAGTGCGTATGCACTGTAATGACGACCCATCGACCACAACTGTGGTCGCTACTCCCCTTTTTATCTTCCTTTTGACTATAGCATGAAGAGAACTAGTTGACAATCGAGCGGCGCATGAGCGCGAGAAGCTCCTGTGGGTCGAGAGCCGTCCGATATGCGAGTTCTTGCATCCCCGCGAGCTTCTCGGGTAACAATGGCGTGATCCAACCCGCTTCGTGAAGTCGTTTTCGGAAGCACACAATCTCTTCGTCATCAATCGTCTCTCGCGCAACAATCTCTCTTAATTCATATGCCGTTTGACATAGTGGTGCCGATTCTTGCAACCATTCGTCCTCGATGAAATAAGTCAACATGGATTCGAGGAGTCTTGCCACTTTTCGATCTTTCGCATTCTTCTCACCGTAAAACAATAGATGGAGTTCTTGTTCATACAAGCCAATCAGGTCTGTCGAGCTCCGAAATGGTTCAAATGCTGACAGCAACTCATGGTAATACCACGATTGGTCCCGCATCGGCCGTTTAAAACGTTGCCACACCTTCATCCCTTCCATCTCAAGATCATAACGGATGGAGCGGAGATTATGTAGCTTGTCCGCCACGAGAAGTGCGACTTCATCAAATTGAAGTGACTGCACCTGTTGAAGTGTCATCCGTTTTCGCTGTTCCCACGACTCTTCACGATTTTTCTCCGAGACCGCGAGAACGAGCCTGTGAACGTCAGAACCGAATTTTGATAAGATTTCTTGTGGGTCTGTCTTCGTGTCCTCAACCAAATCATGAAGCAATCCTGCCGCCACCACTGCCGGTGCTTGATGATCGGACTCAAGAAGCATGGCGACCGAGAATGGATGTGACAAATATGGAATGGTTGAACCTTTTCGATACTGTCCTCCGTGACGAATAGACGAAAAACGCAGTGCTTCTTCAACGAGTGGATTCATGTCACAATCCTCCTTCTTCCGGATGAAAACTCTTCTATCCCTTACCCGGAATTAGGTATAAATAACCTAAATTCTGACCAGTTTTAGGTATATTGTCGCATCATTCTTCATAAATCATTTTTTTCGTCATTCCCCCATCGATGACAAGATTATGACCGTTCACAAAACTGTTTTGACGGTCAATCAAGTACTGCACAGCGCGGACGATATCTTCCGGTTCACCGACCCGTCCTGATGGGTGCTGCTCATGATCAATCTCGCGTAATGCCTCATCGGACGTATGAATCCATCCTGGACTGATTGCATTCACTGTCACGGGGCGATCGCCTAATGAGATGGCGAGTGAATGGGTCAATCCAACGATGCCTCCTTTAGATGCACCATATGCGTCCCAATGCGGCTCATTCTGGAAGGCACGTGTCGAGGCCATGTTGACGATTCTTCCGTACGACTCACCTTGATTCAGTTCTAAAAAGTATTTCGCACAACTAAATGTCCCGACTAAATTGACATCGATGACTCGCTTGAACGTGTCAATCTCAAGCTCATCAATCGGCTTGACTAGCGAGGCGATCCCTCCGTTATTGATCAACACATGGGCTCGACCAAATTCGTTGTGAATATCGTCAAAGACACGCTTAAGTTCAGACGTGTCTCCAAGGTCTACTTGATAAAAGCGTAACCCTTCGATATCCGGATCATCTCCAATGTCTAGCACGATCACTTCATACTGATTTACGAAAGCTTGTGCAATCGCATAACCAATTCCTTGACTAGCTCCTGTTACAATCATCACGTCTGTCATCATTCATCCCTCCTAAAAAACTGTATACCCAAATCTCGATTAGTAGGACCATAGTTTTCGATTCGAAGTCGTGATCACACTCGCTCCCGCATCAAGTGCCGCCTGGACTTCCTCCTTTGTTTCAATCAGCCCACCTGCGAAAACGGGTATCCCCGTCTTCTCCTTCACACGTTGAATATACTTCGGCACAATGCCTGGCAGTACTTCAATATAGTCTGGTTTTGAACGTTCAATGTGTTTGATACTTTTCTCTAATGAGGTGGAATCAATTAAAAATAAACGCTGCACAGTGACCACATCATTTTGCTTTGCCTTGACGATGACGTTTCCTTTTGTCGAGATGATGCCGAACGGTTTTAACGTCTGACAGACATACTCCGTCGCATACTCGTCGGCCTTCATACCTTGTATCAAATCCATATGGATGAACACTTTTTTATCATGCTTCCTCAATAATTTGGAGATGGAGTCCAATCGGCTCATATGAATCTCTAGTAACACCCCTAATTCGAAATCACTCGATAAAAACCGCTCTAAATCCCGCATGTCCCGTATCGCCGGTAAGATGGATTGACCATTGATCATCAACTATTCCCCCTGTCTCTTTCTCATTATGCAGATAGCGTATTTTTAAAATCAAGGTTTACTCATTCAATATATCGGGAAAATAAAATCAACTTGTGCAGAGGGGGATTTGAGTATGGTCAATGAAGTGACTGTAAAAGTCGAAACACCGACTCCAGAACAACACCAAGCGTTACGCGTGAAGGCGGGGATGCCACGACGTTCTGATCGAGGCACGGTGAAAGGACTTCAAAATACGCTTTTTGGGATTTGTTTATACTTAGATGATGAGATTGTCGGAATGGGACGTGTCGTCGGTGACGGCGGAATGGTATTCCATTTAGTAGATATCGTCGTAGACCCGGAGTGCCAGGGTCTTGGACTCGGAAAATTAATCATGGAGCATTTGATGGACTGGATCTTACAAGAAGCGGATGAAACGGCCATCATTAGTTTAATCGCAGACATTCCAGCCGATGGGTTGTATCGACAGTTCGGTTTTGATTACTCACGACCTGAATCCGTCGGAATGGAGTATCAATGGAATCAAAGAGAAAGCTAATTGGCGTCATGAGAGGAGATGACGTATGGATGGATTAAATATCATCGTGTTGCTCGGATTGGCGCTCACCCTCATCTCTGTCCTCAGTCTCCTGATTGAACGATTATTTTTCCCGAGTATTTTAGCGTTTATCGCAATCGGGGTCGGGGTCGGTTTTTTCTGGGATGGGAATGAAGTCTTTAAAGTCGCGGGAGAGATTGGAATCATTCTTTTGTTTTTCCTACTCGGTCTAAAGTTTCCACTACGTGAACTTTGGAAGCGCATGCGAAAAGTATGGAAGGCGGGAATACTCGATATCATTCTGTCATTCGGGGTATCGTTCGGGATTGCATTAGCATTTGGTCTCGACTTCCCTCGCGCCTTTTTAATCGGGGCCGTCTTATATGCGACGAGCTCCTCCATCTCTGCGAAGCTGCTTGAGCGGCATTCCGAAAAACATGAAGATATTAAAGAGTTTGTGCTCGCATTACTGATCTTTGAGGATATTTTTGCCCCACTCCTCTTGACGGTCGCCCCTTTCATCATCCAAGAAGAACCGGTTGCGATGTCCGATATCGGAAAAGTGTTCGCAGGATTTCTTATATTTGGCGTACTCTTGTTCATCGGTTCGAGCTTCGTATCCAAGCAACAAAAATTTTCGAAGCACTTACTGCGACAAGATGACGCGAGCATCGGTCTGATTGGACTCATTCTCTTTTTCGCAGGAATCGGCATGGTGTTTGGATTATCTGAGATTTTAGGGGCATTCATCGCCGGGATCATGCTCGCAGATTTCCACGATGTGAGACCGCTGAAGCGTTTGACCGTACCCGTCCGAGATTTATTCTTGCCGATCTTTTTCATCTCGTTCGGTATCTCGATCAACCTCGAGAAAGGCGTCATCGTAAATGCACTCTTCTTCGTCTTGATTGTGTGGGGAGTATTATCCAAATGGATTGTCGGACGCGTCGGGGGCAGAATCTATGGCTTGACGCGTGTTCAGGCGAATGAAGCCGGGTTTTCACTCGCGCCACGAGGGGAGTTCTCTATTTTATTCACCGCCCTTTCGAACGGGGCCATCAACTTGTTTGTCGGTCTCTATATTTTCGTGTCAGCCATTGTCGGAATCATTCTGTTCCGTTTCTCAGAGTACTTGGCAGAAAAAACGGAGAAAACCCTCACGAAAGTCTTACCTGACAAGAAAAAAGAAGAATGAATTGGCGGACCCATACGCTGGGTCCGCCTGTTTTGTGCGTTAGTCTTTCGCTAGTTTGTTGTGCCGTTTTTTACGCCATACAATATAGATGATGACGCCGATGAACAGTAGCCCATAGATTGCATAAGAATAGGCATCGAGGTATGAGAGGATATCTTGCCAGTTCTCTCCGACTTTCATCCCGATGAGGATGAGAATGGTATTCCATAAGGCTGTTCCAGCCGTACTGAGCAGTAGAAATTTCACGAATGGCATGTTTGACATCCCTGCAGGAATCGAGATCAGGCTTCGAACGACCGGCATCAAACGTCCAAAGAAGACCATCCAGCCCCCGTACCGGTCGAACCAGGCATCCGCTTTCTTTACGTCATTCAGGTCCAGTCGTAACCACTTCCCATATTTTTTCGTCCATTTTTCGATCTGCTCGACATCAAACAATAGTCCGAGGCCGTATAATAGCACCGCTCCTAATATAGCTCCGACTGTCGATGCCACGATGACGAGCGTGATGGACAAGTTCGTCTTTACAGCAAAAAAACCACCAAAGAGTAAGACGACTTCAGAAGGGATCGGTGGAAACACATTTTCAATAAAAATCATGAATGCAATCCCTATGTAGCCGTACTGTTCAATCACAGAAATCATCCAGTCACTCATGTCTCTTCCTCCATTCTCCCCCACTATACCCGTCCATTTCGCTATATAATCGTAAGGACATGCTACACTCAAAGAAAGGAGCTGATTGAAATGGAAGAAACAGTACGGTGTCCTTGGTGCGGGACGGATCCACTTTACGTCCGTTACCATGACGAGGAATGGGGAAAGCCCGTTCACGATGACCAGAAGCACTTTGAATGTCTGACACTCGAGAGTGCGCAAGCAGGACTCAGTTGGATCACCATCTTGAGAAAACGTGAAAATTATCGGTTGGCTTATGCCGACTTTGAGGTGCATCGAGTTGCCAGCTTTACGGATGAGGATGTGGAGAGACTCCTCGCCGATAGCGGGATCGTGCGAAATCGACGAAAAATCGAGGCGTCGATCAATAATGCGAAGCAGTTCATCAAACTACAGGATGAGTTTGGCTCATTTGATTCGTACATCTGGTCATTCGTCAACGATGCACCAATCCTGAATGCATGGAATCGTCTTGAAGATGTTCCTGCGACGACGGAACTTTCTGAACGATTGAGTAAAGATCTGAAACGACGCGGCTTTAAGTTTTTAGGACCGACAACGGTTTATGCTCATCTACAAGCGACGGGTCTTGTCAATGACCACCTCACCTCTTGCACGTTCCGATAACTTAAGACCAGCTCTCAAAAATATCTTTACATTTCCCCACTTGTTGTGACAATATTTTGACAAAGTGATACTTTATCACCGAAAGCGTTTTCATTTTTTTATTTTTCGGGGGGATGTTGATGAACGGAATTTTAGTGTCCATTGTCGTGTACATGGCACTGATGGTCTTGCTTGGGATCATCGCGTATCGGAGAACAAGCAGTATCGGAGATTATATGTTAGGTGGTCGGGCACTTGGTCCCGGGGTCGCCGCTTTATCTGCCGGTGCATCAGACATGAGTGGATGGCTCTTAATGGGATTGCCTGGTGCCATGTATGCGTCAGGGATTTCAAGCGGTTGGATTGTCATCGGGTTGACAATCGGCGCCTATTTGAACTGGTTATTGGTCGCACCGAGATTACGCATTTATTCATACATATCGGATGATGCGATCACAATTCCAGACTTCTTTGAGAAACGCTTTAAAGACACAAAAGGCGTGTTGCGTTCATTTTCAGCTGCTGTCACGTTAATCTTTTTCACACTGTATGCGACAAGTGGATTCGTTGCCGGCGGTCGCCTATTCAATGCCGTCTTCGACATTGAATTTGTAACGGGAGTGATCATTCTCGCTTCTATCATTATTCTGTACACATTCATCGGTGGATTTCTAGCAGTCAGCTGGACAGATTTTGTTCAAGGATTGATCATGCTGTTCGCCCTTATTTTTGTACCTGCCATCGCCATTATGGCAACTGATGGGGTGTCAAACGCTTTAGACACGGTACGAAATATTGATGAAGCATTACTTGACCCCTGGACAGGACAATCACTCATCGGAATCATTTCGCTATTTGCGTGGGGACTTGGCTATTTCGGTCAGCCACACATCATCGTCCGTTTTATGGCAATCGAAAAGCTCGAGGACATTAAGACGGCACGTCGAATCGGGATCTCATGGATGGTCTTCACCGTTGTCGGGGCGATGGCGACCGGGTTGTTCGGTCTCGCCTATTACACACAACAAGACCTCACAATCGATAATCCGGAGAACGTCTTTATCAACCTATCTGACTTATTATTCCCGGATTTGGTGACTGGTGTATTGTTGGCTGCTCTTCTTGCCGCCATCATGTCGACCATCTCCTCTCAATTGCTCGTCTCGTCGAGTGCCGCGACGACAGACTTTTATCAGAAGTTCTTCCGTAAGGAGGCGGGTGACCGTGAACTTGTCATGGTTGGTCGGATTACGGTCATTCTCGTATCCGTCATTTCAATCATTCTTGCACTCGATGCAGACGACACCATCTTAAACCTTGTCGGTTATGCTTGGGCAGGGTTTGGTTCATCATTTGGTCCGCTCATCTTGTTCAGTCTGTTTTGGAAACGAACGACGCGTCAAGGCGCGCTTGCTGGAATGTTGACTGGAGCCTTTGTCGTCATTCTATGGAAGAACTATGCCGCTTATCTTTTCGGAACGTTTGGGACATTGTATGAAATGATTCCAGCATTCTTCCTGTCGGCACTTGCCATCTATATCGTGAGTTTGGTGACACCGCCACCAAATGAGGTCATTCAACGTGAGTTTGACCAAATGCAAGACATGGTCAAAGAACATATCAAATAATTCTCATGACAGGTCAAAAACGACCTGTCTTTATTTATTTAGGCAGGATTTTTCTTAATTATCGACGAATTTTAGGGTTATCGTACGAATCTGTCGTGAAAAGGAGAATCGGGATGAAACCAATCAAGATCGTCTCTCGTCTTACCTTCCTGTCTAGCTTTGTTTTATTAATTGCTTGTGGTACGACTCCGGCAACGAATCAAGAAATACCAGAAGAAGTCGAAGAACCGATTGTCGAGGTACCTGAAGAAATGCCGCCTGCCGAACCGGAACCGATTGTCACGACGGCCTCCCTCTATGCAATCGGCGACATCCTTCTACATGATTCGGTATACAACGCAGCTCGTACTGATGAAGGGTATGAATTTGATACTGCATTCGAACAGATCTCTCCAATATTGAGTCGCGCCGATTTATCAATCGCCAACCAAGAGAGCATGATTGGCGGGAGTGAGATCGGGCTTTCGAGCTACCCGGCATTTAACAGTCCTTTTGAAATTGGAGATGCCTTACAACGGGCAGGAATCGATTTGGTCACGACAGCGAATAATCATACGCTCGACCGTGGCGTCCGAGCCATTGAAAGTTCGATCGACCATTGGAACGCAATCGGAATGCCTTATACAGGCTCCTTCCTATCTGCTGAGGACAAGGCGAATATTCGTACGTTGACGGCCAACGATATTTCTTTTTCCTTCCTCGCATACACGTATGGGACGAATGGAGTCGTACCGAAAGAACCCTATCATGTGAACTATATCGACCTCGCACAGATGCAACCAGAGATTGAGAAGGCGGAACAGTCGACTGACATGACGGTCGTCTCCCTCCATTTCGGTACGGAATACGAGCCGTTACCGAATGAGAGTCAAACTGAGCTCGCCCAATCGTTAGCAGACCTCGGAGTCGACATCATCATCGGTCACCACCCTCACGTGCTGCAACCCCCGACCATGCTAGAAGGAGTTCATGGCAATCAAACATTTGTCATCTACTCGCTCGGTAATTTCCTTTCCGGACAACAAGGAGATGAACGAAACACGGGCGGCATCATCGGGATTGATGTGGTCAAGACAACCGAAGATGACCAATCGACTATTGAATTGAAAAATCCGATGTTCTATCCAACCTTTACGCAAAAATCATCTGACGGACATTATGAGGTCGTCCCGTTAAAGGCTGCTCGTCCTGAACTTCTTATCCCTGTTAGCGACCATATGTCGCAATGGTTACCCCAACTCAAAATCGAACAATGACGACCACGAAATCACTCGTGGTCTTTTTATTTTCAAAAAAGTGTTGCCACACGACATCTTATCCCTTACACTGAATTGTATATTTATAAACAAATATTAATAATTATTCATAAGGGGTGTTCATATTTTGAAACAGAAACTCGTATTGGCTTACTCAGGTGGTCTTGACACATCGGTTGCGATTAAATGGTTGGACGAACAAGGTTATGATGTCATCGCCGTCTGTTTGAACGTCGGGGAAGGGAAAGACTTAGAAAAGATTCAACAAAAAGCGATGAAAGTTGGAGCGAAAAAATCAATCGTCATCGATGCGATCGACGAGTTCGTCAACGAGTTCGCTCGCTATTCGATGCAGGCCCATACATTATATGAAGGCGTATATCCACTCGTTTCGGCACTATCACGCCCCCTCATCTCGAAAAAATTGGTCGAGGTCGCACAGGCCGAAGGTGCCGTCGCTGTGGCTCATGGATGTACCGGGAAAGGAAATGACCAAGTGCGTTTTGAAGTGTCCATTCATGCACTCGATCCTTCACTCGAAATCGTCGCACCGGTTCGGGAATGGAAATGGTCACGTGAGGAAGAAATCGCGTATGCGGCAAAACATCAAATTCCGATTCCAATCGTTCAAGAAGAGCCATTCTCAATCGATCAGAACATCTGGGGACGCGCCATCGAATGCGGCATCTTAGAAGATCCTTGGGCAGCACCTCCGGCAAGCGCATATGAGTTAACAGCAGCACTTGAGGACACACCGCATGAACCGACTTATCTTGAGATTGAATTCAAGAACGGAGTGCCGGTCGCTATTGACGGGAAGAGCCAATCGTTCACCGATATCTTAAAAGAGCTCAATATCGTCGCGGGTGCCCACGGCGTCGGGAAGATTGACCACATCGAGAACCGGGTCGTCGGTATCAAATCACGTGAGGTGTATGAGGCACCTGGCGCCATGACATTAATCACTGCACATAAAGCTCTTGAAGCCTTGACACTCGTTCGTGAAGTGGCGCATTTCAAACCGATTGTCGAACAAAAATTGACGGAAACGATCTACAACGGACTTTGGTATTCACCGCTCACAAAAGCACTTCTTGCCTTTATCGATGAGACACAAGCGACCGTCACAGGAACGGTTCGCATGAAACTGTTTAAAGGACAAGCCATCGTCGACGGACGGAAGTCGCCAATCTCGCTTTATGATGAGGAACTTGCGACCTATACGTCAGCAGATACGTTCGATCAGCAAGCAGCTGTCGGATTCATCAAGTTGTGGGGTTTGCCAACAAAAGTTCAATCAGAGGTGTTGATGGAAAAGGGAGCGTTCGTCAATGAGTAAATTATGGGGAGGCCGTTTCGAGAAGACGGCGAGCGATTGGGTCGATGCATTCGGTGCATCGATTGAATTTGACGCTCAACTCGTCCTTGAGGATTTAGAGGGTAGCATGGCACACGTGACGATGTTAGGTGACCAAGGCATCCTCTTAAAAGAAGAAGTCACTCAAATCCTTGATGGATTACAACAACTTAAGCAAAAAGCACTCGCGGATGAATTAAAATTCGAGGTGTATCACGAAGATATTCATATGAACTTAGAAGCTCTGCTTCATGAAGCGATTGGACCGGTCGCAGGGAAGATGCATACGGCACGTAGTCGAAACGATCAAGTCGCGACGGACATGCATCTTTACTTGAAAGAACGTGTGAAAGAAGTGATTCAATTGATTGAATCGCTTCAACATGAATTGCATGCACATGCTTCAGAAAACGTAGAGACGATCATGCCTGGCTACACGCACCTCCAGCGTGCACAACCGATTTCACTGGCCCATCATTTGCTCGCCTATTTCTGGATGCTGGAGCGGGACAAGGAGCGGTTTACGGACAGCTTGAAACGGATTGATTGGTCCCCTCTTGGCGCAGGAGCCTTAGCAGGGACAACGTTTCCGATCGACCGTTCCCGTTCAGCTGAATTACTTGGATTCAATCGGGTTTACCCGAACAGCCTCGATGCCGTTAGCGATCGTGACTTCATACTCGAGTTTCTTTCAAATGCATCAATGCTTATGATGCACCTCTCCCGCTTCTGTGAAGAATTGATTCTTTGGGCAAGCGAAGAGTATCGCTTCATTACAGTGTCCGATACGTTCTCTACCGGTTCGAGCATGATGCCACAAAAGAAAAACCCTGACATGGCCGAACTCGTCCGTGGAAAGTCGGGTCGAGTGATTGGAAACTTGATGGGCTTGTTGACGCTCATGAAAGGACTTCCGCTCGCTTACAACAAAGATTTACAGGAAGATAAAGAAGGAATGTTTGACACGGTCAAGACCGTTCAAGGCTCACTCAGTATCATGGCGGGGATGATGAATGAATTGACGTTCCATCCTGACGTCATGAAACAAGCGACCGAGCGTGATTTTTCTAACGCTACAGAACTCGCTGATTATTTGACGGCAAAAGGAGTACCGTTCCGTGAAGCTCACGAAGTGACGGGTAAACTCGTCAAATATTGCGTGGATGAGCGATTGTATTTACGCGAGCTTCCAATCACGGTGTTCCAAACGTACTCTGAATTGATTCAAGAGGATGTGTATCATGCCTTGACCCCTGAACAGGCAGTCGCACGTCGAAACAGTTACGGTGGCACTGGATTCGATGCCGTCCGTGAACAATTGAAAGAAGCCTCAGTATGCATGAGCACGATGACCTATTCTTAATCGTCACGTACCCGTCACGTTAATCTGTGACGGGTCTTTTTACTTATCCTGTTCATTCAAACGTTCTACGAAAGAAGGAAGTCCTTTCTCAAGTAGAAGATCGAACACCTCCATCATCTCATCGATAGAATTTTCATTGACGTCTAGTAGATATTGTAAGACGACCCCGTCGACTGCCCCAATCAACCATGAAC
Organism: Exiguobacterium sp. s123; assembly: GCF_018617075.1. Lineage (GTDB taxonomy): Bacteria > Bacillota > Bacilli > Exiguobacteriales > Exiguobacteriaceae > Exiguobacterium > Exiguobacterium profundum. Next base: position 72,373 of record NZ_JACSJL010000002.1, read on the forward strand.
TGAACGCATTGTTTAGACGAGTGTTTTCTAATCCGTACAAATGAATCAGAATTTGTTCGATTTGGGATGGGGAATTGGGTTATTTGTCTTGTTTAGCTTGATGGCTTTCAATGAATTCAGTCGCACGACTAAATGGGGAGGAATAACGTTATTCTTGATAGTCCCGACTATACTGACCCTATATGTTTGGCCGACAACCGCAGCACCAGGAAACGAATATGGAACGGGTACTTGGTTTAATTGGGTGAAAACATATTCTGCTCTCGCCGGCTGTCTCGGTTTCATGATTATTCGATATCGGCCCTCGCTATTACGAAAGAAATGGGTCTTATTCTTTCCACCGGGGATTTTGGCACTGAACATTTTAGAAGCTTGTATTCGAGACTTTCAAGTATACTTCTTTAACGTTCCCGATGGCGCTTGTATCGATCACCTTTGGGTCATGTCCGGACCTTGGAATCTAATGAACGGTTTTGCCGGATTATTGAACACCATCGCCATCTGCGGATGGGTTGGAATCAATATTTCGAAAGATCAATCAAAAGATATGGTATGGCCCGACATAATTTGGCCATGGATCATCGCCTATGATTTATGGAATTTTGCTTACGTTTATAATTGTATCTCTGACCACTCGTTTTATGCGGGATTGATTCTGCTCCTTTCGTGTACCATTCCTTCTTTCTTTATTAAAAAAGGAGCTTGGTTGCAACATCGTGCCCACACGTTGGCTTTATGGATTATGTTTGTCATGACAGTTCCGGCGTTCGCCGACCGATTAGCTCTCGTACCGTCGACACATGACCCGAGAGCTTTCTTTATCGTCAGTCTGCTCTCCCTCTTATTCAACGTGGCACTTGTATCCTATCAATTTTATCGGATCCGTCAACGACATCTTCATCCACTCAAGGATGAACTTTATGTTGAAACGAAGGCATATCAGACAGCTTTGAGTCAAAATGGGCTGTCTTGAAATAATTCTTGCCAACCCCTTTTCAACATGTTAACTTTTATATTGTTAACGTTAACTGAAAAGGGGTTTACATATGAAGATTCAAGATATGACTCAAATCGCCTTCGGCGCGGCACTCATCGCAAGTATTGGTTTCATCGAAATACCGATTGGACCCGTTCCAATTACCCTTCAAACACTCGCCATCATGACCATCGCCGGTGTATTCGGTGCAAGGAAAGGATTTTTGGCAGTTATCGTGTATCTCTTGCTCGGCTTGATTGGACTTCCAGTACTGAGTGGTCAAGGAGGTCTCGCACCGTTTGTAGGACCAACTGTCGGATATTTAATCGCCTTTCCGATTGCAGCACTCTTCATAGGCTGGTTCAGTGAACGCTATCGCTCCATCCCTGCATTGATTGGCTATAACTTTTTATTCGGTCTAGGGCTCGTCTACTTACTCGGAAGTATGGGACTCGAGATCGTTCTCGGTATGTCGTTCATTGATGCGCTCAAAGTAAATATTCCATTCTTCTTTGGTGACGCTTTGAAAGCAGTACTTGCTGCCATATTAGCCGTGAAAATTTCTCAGAACGTTCAAGTCCGTCGTTCCCTCGCTTCGTAAAGGTTCGAACGTTTCACCCGTTTCCATCTGTGGAATAACTGTAGTATGAAAGGGGGTGTCCCGATGAGCGACTCGACGTTTAAAAAACGCTTACAGAAAGCGACCCACTTTTACCAACGCTCTGACAAAGGGCAGCGTCAAGGAATCGATAAGTCGTCTCATGAGAAACGTGACACAGATGCGTTTGAGCGAAGACTCCGTGAGGCTAAAGCGAAAGTTGGCGAGATTCAAGAAAACATTGACCATATTGCTAGACGTTAAAACCCCGTCCGAAGACGGGGTTTATTTTTTGCGTGGTCGAATGAGAAGGGTGACGATGAACAGAAGCGCTAATGTGACGAGAAGTGCAAGTGATGCCGTATTCCACCCGATCAAATTCAACCCTACACTGATGGCGACCGTGATATAAAATCCACCTAGCGCTTTTTTGACGTGCTGCGAGCTGAAACGTTGTAGCTGTTTCGCCCCAAAGGGCGATCCGATCATGGCACCCGCAATCAGAGCAAGACCGTGCAGATAATTCGTTTCAGCACCCGCCACCGCGTAACTGATGACACCCGATAAGACGATGAGAAGTGCTGCCGTAATACTCGTTCCGACCGCTCGCTTCATCTCTGTGTTCAACAACTTGACTTGAAGAGGAGTCAAGACGAATCCACCGCTTACTCCCATCAACGAGGAGATGAACCCCGCGAACACACCGATGAACCCAAGGCGTGGTACAGAGTCCGTTCCGACGCTTCCTTCTACATGCTGTTTCGAACGAAAGAAAGAAACCGCAAAATATGTGAGTAATGCGATATAGACGAGTGAGATGATGAGTGTCGCCCCATCGACTCCTTCTAAATAAAAGACAAGCGGTGTGGCAATCCAGGTCCCGACAATCCCGAACAAACCGATCCATAAGGCGTGTGACACGTTCACGTTACGCAAACGGATATGCGAGATCGTTCCTGCCGTCGTTGATCCGAGCGTCAACATCAGGCTAAGGGCAATCGCCGCACTCGCTTCATACCCGAAGACAAGGAGAAGTGGTGTCAGTAAGATTCCACCACCAATTCCAAAGAATCCACTCAAGATTCCGATTAACGTTCCTAAAAGGAGAAACTGTAATACTTGTAAAACGTCCATGTTGTACCCTTCTTTCATTGGTCTCGTCTGCAATCATATCAAAAAGGGGCGTCGAATGCGCCCCTTTGCTTACAATGACCGTTCTAGAAACTCGAATATTTGTTGACGATATTCATTCTGGAATGACTGGTACGATCCGACATGACCTTCGTTATCAGTCACCCAAAGTTCGACGCGTTCTTGTGCTTCAGCCAATTTTTTACTTTCAGAAACAGGAATCGCATCATCGTCTTTACTGTGGATCAATAAGATAGGAGCCTCAATCGACTTGATATCCTGAATAGGAGATACCACATCGGCATCGAGACCGGTGAACCAAGGGGTCACAGTCATGATGACGGGCGTGAACGGAACGTTCGGCAAGTCACTCCATACCGGAAGATTTGTCTCGAGATAATTTCGTAAATCACTAAACGGACTGTCGGCGATGACTGCAGCAACTTCGACATCATCAGCTGTAGAGAGTGCTGTCGCCGCTCCCATTGAAATTCCGTACAAGACAACTGGTCCTTCTGAACGACCTTTCGCATATTGGATGGCCGCTTTTAAATCGGATTGTTCTTTAGCGCCGACCGTGACTCGGTCACCCTCTGATATCCCTGAACCGCGAAAATCGAACGTTAAAAATTGGTATCCTTGTTCATGAAATTCTGGAATCAACTCTTTCAACGGTAAATCTTCCTGTTCACGGTTCTTCCCATATCCGTGGGCAAAGACGATGGTCGCACGCGGCGTAGGATGAGGAATCCACCATCCGTATAAGTCATATCCTTCCTCCGATTCGATTGTCACATTCTCGTACTTCAAACCAAGTGATTTCGGGGTGTATGTCAATGTTTCCCGCTCCGGTGACGTCAACTGGTCCCCAATATGAGCCGAGATTCCTCCGATAGCCAAACCGGCAACGAGTAAAATGATGAGTATCGCAATACTCAATAGTTTCATCCAACGATTCATCCGTAACTTCCCCTCGATTCTATTTACTCTATCTCAACCAGCTACGAAGCGCGATGAGCGCATGTTGGACTGGTTCCCATGTGCTAGACGGAATGAGATAACATGTCGCTTCATGGATAGAAAATGTTCGCACATCCTTTTGTTTGACGATGTTCTCGCCGATTGCGCCAAACGGATCGCTGTTCACATCGACATGTTCAAATGTACGCCACTTTCGCTCCCCTCGTTCTATAACGGCACAACCGAATGATTTGGTCGGGCCATCAATTCCGTACTCGGCATAATGCCAGAGTGTCGTCGCATCGAGCGGAGACCCAAGGTGAAGGATTCGTGCGTTTCGCTCAATCATTCGCTCGATAGGTGAACCTGGACCGAACCCGACATCGATGGTATGACCGGACACGATGGCTTCAGCCCCATCGCCCCAGGCGGCAACAGACCACATCGGATGGGAACTACGATATACGTGCGGATAGCTTCGGAACAGTTCCGGCACACGTCCCATGCCACGTGTCGCTGTTTTATCAGCTTCGTACGGAGGCATCTCCGCGCGAATCGTCTGCCACCATTCCACGGGGACAGGTGGCGCTTCCCATTCAGCTGGGTCTGAATTGTCTCCGGTCTGGGTCGCCATCATGATCAACCCAGATGGACCGACCACTTCCTGAATCGCTTCAATGACGGTCTGCGCCCCTCCACATACCCAACCGAGTTTTGAGAGCGACGAATGGACAAACAACGCCTCTCCCGAGCGAACGCCGGCTTCTTTTAACTTTTCGATGAGACTCGACTTCGTCACCATCTTTTTCACAACCATCACTCCACAATCAGCTGGATCGACGACCCGCTTCTAGATTTTTTCACTTCAATCCGTGCATCGACACGGTCTTTCAATTCTTGGACATGACTGATGACGCCGACGAGCCGACCGGTCGCCTGTAAAGACATCAATAATTCAATCGCCTGGTCTAGAGATTCGGCATCGAGCGTACCGAATCCTTCATCGATGAGCATCGTTTCAAGACTGATGCCCCCACTCAGCTGTTGGACCACCTCCGCAAGTCCAAGAGCGAGTGACAACGACGCCTTAAACCCTTCACCGCCAGATAAATTTTGTACACGACGCGATTGTCCGGTATAGGCATCAAAGACGAGAAGCTCAAGACCAGATTTGGCATTCCCTTTCGCCGTCTCGACTTTCCGCTCAAGCCGGAACTGACCGCTCGTCATCTGATCCAAATGAATGTTGGCCGCATGAAGGATCTGATCAAAAAAGGCGGTTTGAACATATGTCTCAAACGTCATTTTCTGTGGGTTGATTCCCTTCCCCGTATCCGCAATCAATTTGATTGTCTCTAATTTCTGCTCTTCTTGCGCCGTCTGTTCGCGAAGGGTATTCCATTCCGAGATGACGTGTCTATGTCGAGACAAGGCATCTTGGGCTGTGATCAGCTGTTTCGACGCCTGCTCACTGCATTCAGCCACTTCCTTCACTTTCATCTCCATCTCATGCAGGTCTGGTCGCTCCTGATTCTTCAGTTTTTCTTCAATCATCTGTTTATGGTGTCGGAGTCGAACACCTTCTTCCTCCTCACGTTGCAACTGTTCACGAATCATTGTCCGTTTGTCGATTTGATTGGCGTATGATTCATAGCGTTCACGCGTCAGATGTGATGCTTCTAGCTGATTGACCCAAATGGTCTGCTGGGCATCATACTGCTTCGATGCTTCAGTCAACTGTTCACGGATCAATGACAGTCGTTCTTCCTCTTTCCAAAGTGCTTTTTTCACCGTCTCAAACTCAAGGTCGTACGCTTCGACTTGTTTCATCAACATCGAGATGCGGTGCTCAAGGTCGGCTCGCTCGCGCTGCAACGCATCGAATGTCGTTTCTTCACTTTGACCGAGTGCGTACAGACTTTGTTGCGTCATTTCAAGTTCGGATACGACACGCTCCCGCTCTTCGAACTGTTGACGTTGCTCTTGCTCTAACTGTCGGATTTCTGCTGACAGTTGGCGAAGTGTCCGTTCGTTCTCTTGATGCATTCGTTCTTCCCGCTGCAATAGCTCTGCACGTGTTCGCCACTTATTGAGTTCTTCTGTGACATCGCCATTGAATTGAATGTCTTTGGAAGCTTGATCTAGTTCTTGTCGGACTGCTTCAAGTTGTTGATGAAGCGAACGATAATCCGCCCGCGCTTCGATTAAGCGTGTGGACAAATCATCAAGACGTGCCACGGCCGCATCCCGCTCCGCGATGTTCGTAACGGTTTCTTCGTGTTGTGGGATATCATGATGACGAGAACCGCATACCGGGCATGGCTCACCGTCTACAAGCGTCTCGCTCAGTTGTTTCGCTAGTATTAATTGTTCTTGCTGTGTAAACGTGGTGACCACTTCTTGTTGGGTCACGTACTGTCGTTGAACGTCTTTGCCCGTTCGTTCACATTCGTCGAGTTGTTTCGATAACTCACGTGCCTTTGTTTCAAGAGAGGCCAGATGCACCAATCGGTCGACGTGACGCTCGGCGTCGACTGCTCGTTCGCTAGGTTCAGACTTTATGCTGTCGACCAATCGCCGTTCTCTTTCTTGAAGTTCTTGTAACCGAGATTCTTTTGAAAACATGGCCAATTCTTTTGCACGATTCATCAATCGGTCACGAAGGGTCACGAGTGTGGCGCGCTCCTTGATTCTTGGCATCATCTCATCGACAATCCTTAGTCGCTCTTTACGAGAGATCACTTCTTCTTTGTCCGTTTCAATCGTTGGTTGTCGCTCCACTAACTTCGATTGGGTGGATTGCAAGTGCTCTAATTTTGTCGAGGAGGTCTGTTGTTCAATCGACAACCGACGCACGAGTTGCTCTAGTTCCTGTAACCGTTCAAAGACTGGACGAATGTTGGCTGCGACCTCTAAATTTGTTAGCAGTTCACGTGTCTCGTTTCGAATCGATTCCCCGTTTAAAAAGATTGCAAGTGCTCGATCGGTCTCTTCTCGTTCCTTGAATAGGGTGATGAGCGCTTTTGCTTTCTCAAGTGCATCTCTTGCCTCTTCAAGTGCTGTCGCATACGTTTGTTTCTGGGCTAAGGCCGTTTCACACGTTGCAATCAGATGTTCTTCACGCTCATCGAGCCAACGTTGAATCTCCTCGATGGACTGGGTCGACACCTCTTCGATTGCTTCATCTTCGAGCTCTAATAACTTGAGTCGTGTCCGCTCGACCGCCCATTCCACTTGTTTTCGATACGCGCTATAGCGTTCACCCCACTTTTCCTGGAACGTACGATATGCCTCAGTTTTGAAAATGGATTGGAGGATTTGTTGTTTTTCATTCGAGTTCGAGTCGAGTAATTGTCTAAATTGGTTTTGAGGGAGCAACAAGATTTGACTGAACTGTTCATACGATAATTGTAAAATCGATTCGATTCGTTCTTGTATCTCGTTCACCTTCGTCGCCAGCGGCTTCCAACCGTCCTCCCATTCATAGAGGATGGCCTCGTGCGGAATTGGCGTCTTATTTTTCGGATGAGGTTGTTGCGGCTGTCTTACGATCCGATAGCGGTCACCTCGAATCGTGAACGAAAAATCTACTTCCGTCTTCAACTCAGGTTGTGCATACTGGCTTCTGAAGTCACTAGCATTTCGAAGCGACCCACTCGCCCGACCATAAAGGGCGAACGTCATCGCATCAAAAATGGTCGTCTTCCCGGCGCCCGTCCGACCGCTTACGACAAACATCGAGCGACCAACCAACTGGGTGAAGTCAATCGTTTCACGTTCTGCATACGGTCCAAAAGCTTGAATCATCAATTCAACCGGTCTCATTAGACATCACCTTCTTCTATCATTTGCTTCACGGCATCTGAGGCAGTGCGATCATGTACGGCCTCAAAAAATTGGAGATATACCTCTTCTACTGACTGTCTTTCGAGCGTCTCGCGTTCAAACGTGGATGTCTGCTCCTGGCGACGTAACAGTTCCAATTCAAGATGAAGAATATTCGGATAGACAGTCCGAAGTTTCGCCATCGGATCATGAAGCGCCGTATCATCGGTCAATACAATTTTAAGGTAGTCATCTGTCTTTTGTTGCTGATAATAAGTTGGGGCAAGGAGTTCGTTCAATGTTCCGGTGAGTTGTCGCATATCCCGCTCTGGTGTCAAGGCACGGCGACGACGTGTCCATTGACCGTTCCATTCCAGAACATCGACGGATTTTTCATGATTGACCTCGGAAAACGAATATTTCATGAGCGACCCACTATATGCAATTCTTTCTGATTGAATCGCATCACGATTATGTAGATGACCTAATGCCGTATACGAAAAAGGCTCATATAACCCTTTTGCGACCTGTCCTGCAGTGCCAACAGATAGTTGACGTTCTGAATCCGTCTCCAGTCCTCCCGCGACAAAACTGTGACCGATTGTAACCGCATCTTTTTCGATTGTACCGTATGCTTCAATGACTGCCTCCAGTGCATCGTGATGCGTTCGAATCGAGTCGATACCGAGAATATGCCGTACGCGAGCCGGCTCAAGGAATGGAATCGGATAAAATGGGATCCCTGCGACATCGAGGGGACCAGATGTCGGGTCGAGTTTCCCAACGATGTGAAGACCCACTTGTCTCAATAACTTCGAACTATATTCGAGACGTTCTGCCGAATCATGGTTTCCGGCGATGGCAACGACCGGGATTCCACGGTTCAAGACGAGCTCTCGCCACATCTCATCGAGTAAATCGACCGCATCGACGGGAGGGACGGCACGGTCATATAAATCCCCTGCGATGATGACCGCATCGGGTCGCTCTTCATCTACGATTTGTAAAAATGAATGGAACAAAATATTCCGTTGATCTTCTGTCATATGTCGACCGTGGACAATCTTTCCTAGATGCCAATCGGCCGTGTGAATCCATTTCATCACGTATCACCTCTCTTTCCTATTCTAGCATGAGTCCTTCGAATGATTCGACGTCTTGACACCCGTTTTTGAAACAGCGAAAGTAAGAGGAGAGGAGGACTTCCAACATGAAACCATCAACATGGCAAACTTTTTTTCAATTATTCAAAATCGCGAATCCTCCGAAAAGGCTATTTGTCGGAGCCATTCTCATCTCTCTCCTTCAAGCCGTCGCCTCACTGGCCATTCCGCTCATCTTGCAACGTGTGGTCGACCGGTGGAGCAGCGACTTATTGACACCAGAATGGATCATCTATTTCGTCATCGCATTTTTGATTCAAGTCATCACGAGTGCCGTTTCGATTTATTGGTTACATATCGTCGGGCAACGGGTCGTTGCCAATTTACGCACGACCTTGTGGGACCATCTCGTCAAACTGCCGATTCCATTCTATGACGGCATCAAGTCGGGGGAACTGGTGTCTCGGTTGAACAATGATACGACGACGCTTCAACAGTTGTTATCCGAACAAAGTGTCAGGTTGTTGACCTCCCTCGTCTCGGTCATCGGCGCCGTCGCCATCTTGTTCACACTCGATTGGCAAATGACACTCGTCATCTTGTTCTCTGTTCCGACCACACTCATCATTGTCATACCGCTCGGACGGAAGCTTCGGATTATCGCAAAAGAGACACAACAAGAACTCGGAAATCTTTCCGGCTTCTTCGCAGAACTGCTCGGTGAAATCCGCCTCGTCAAATCACAAGCGACGGAACAGATGGAAGTGAAAACCGGCAAAGCAAAAATCGAGACACTGTTCGATTACGGGGTGAAGGAAGGACGAATTCAAGCAATCCTTATTCCCCTTCTCAATGTGACCTTGACCGGGATGTTGATTGCCATCCTCGGGTTCGGCGCATATCGCGTCTCGACCGGAGCTTTATCAACGGGCGAACTACTCGCCTTCATGCTCTATCTCTTCCAAATCATCACGCCCCTCATCACGATGAGTGAATTCTTGACGAGACTTCAAAAGGCGCGTGGAGCTACGGAACGGATTGCTGAATTGCTCGAAGTCAGTCCCGAACCATACAGCACACATGAAGAAACGATTCATCAGACAGCACTCTCATTCGAAGACGTTGCTTTCCATTATGGCACTGAACCCGTCATCCAAGGATTGACACTTCAAGTGTCACCGGGGGCGACAACCGCCATCGTCGGACGGAGTGGTGCCGGGAAAACGACACTTTTCTCACTTGTCGAACAGTTCTATTTACCGACGGCAGGAACGATTCGATATGGAAATCGAGAGATTCAAACATACGGGCGTGACACTTGGCGTCAAGTCATCGGATATGTCGCTCAAGATTCCCCCGTCCTCTCAGGATCTGTACGGACAAACATTGTGTACGGACTTCGACATGAAGCGAGCGATGATGAAATCAAAGAGGCCTGTGAAATGGCCAACGCATGGTCGTTCATTGAAACGATGCCAGAACAGCTCGATACGGAGATTGGTGAGCGAGGCATCCGTTTGTCTGGCGGGCAGCGGCAACGACTTGCTATCGCGCGTGCGTTGTTACGAAATCCACAGATTCTATTGCTCGACGAGGCAACATCAAGTCTAGATTCCGAATCAGAACGTGTGGTCCAAGAAGCGTTAGACCGCCTGATGGTCGGACGAACGACGCTTGTGATTGCCCACCGGCTCTCGACTGTCAGACATGCCGACCAGATTGTCGTCTTAGAAGACGGACAAATCAGCGGAATCGGGAAACACGAGCAACTTTTAACAGAGAACGCACTATATCAGCGACTCGTTTCACAACAATTATTAGGGGGACAAGCGACATGAAAACAATCGGATTTATCGGGCTCGGGGTCATGGGCCAATCGATGGTACGTAATTTGATGAAACACGGATTTGAAGTGCAAGCATACACACGGACGAAAGAGAAGGCAGCTGCATTGTTAGAGGAAGGTGTGACATGGTGTGATTCGGTACAGGACGTTTGCCGAGATGCCGATGCCGTCATCACCATCGTCGGCTATCCGTCCGATGTCGAATCCATCTATTTTGGCGAAGGGAACATTCTTGATTCGGCAGAACCAGGTACATTATTGATTGACATGACGACGTCCTCACCGAAACTGGCTGAACGAATTGCCGAGACTGCCATTGAGCGGAGTCTCCTCCCACTTGACGCACCAGTAACAGGTGGCGATGTCGGAGCCAAAAATGGAACGCTGTCGATTTTAGTCGGTGGGGGTGAATTCGCATTCAATAAAGCGAAGCCTTTATTTGAAGCGATGGGACAATCGATTGAACGAATGGGGTACGCAGGGAGCGGTCAATATGCGAAACTTGCCAATCAAATCGCCATTGCCGGCATCATGATGGGGAATGCCGAAATGCTAGCGTTCAGTAAACGAGCTGGAATTGACCCAGAGGCGCTCGTTCGTACGATTCGTGGCGGGGCAGCCGGTAGCTGGACACTTGAAAACTTGGTTCCACGCATGATTGTGGAAGATTATGCCCCTGGCTTCTTCATCAAACACTTTATCAAAGACATGACCCTTGCCATCGAGAGTGCACACGAGCTACAAGTGACATTACCAGGTCTTGAGCTCGCACATCGCCTGTATTCGATTCTGGAAGAGAACGGGTACGGAGAAAATGGCACACAAGCACTGATCGAGTATTATCTCCATCAAGACGTTTGAAACCGGACGTTTGTGGAATTAGTAGGAATGAAGGAGGCGATTTTCGTGCCATGGAATATGAAAGACTATCCAGAATCACTGAAAAACTTCGATCCACTTGTAAAAAAGAAAGCCATTGATATCGCGAACGCATTACTCGCGCAAGGCTACTCTGAGACGAAAGCGATTCCCATTGCCACCGAGCAAGCGAAAAAATGGCATGCGGATGCGTCGGAAGAGGAAAAACAAGATTTTGAAGACGCCCCAAACCCTAAAAAGTCAGATCAGCATGGAACATAAAACAACCGGTCGGATTATCCGACCGGTTGTTTTGCTTGATAGGAGGCATTTAGCTCCAAATAGAGTCCAGAAATCGCCGTTTGAAGATACGGTGTGACAAAGATATAAGCCAGCCCTCCAGTAAGAAGGACGAGCGCATACCATCCGATAAAACTCGCAAAGAGCTTCAACATCGTCCGTTTGTGACCCTTCATCATCTGTCGGCTCTTTCTCATTGCCTGGAACGCTGATAGGTCAGGATTATCTCGCATAATGAACGGTACAATCCGATACGTCAAATAGAACCAGACACCAGGTACGATCAAGAAGAGCATCAACACGTTTAGACCTAAATAGAATACCGCATAATAGACCACGGCACGTGAATAGTCTTTAAGTGACCCGAACGATTCAATCAACAATCCGAACGTTGGCTTTTCATCTTTCGCCACCTGGAGAAACACCCAATTTTTCCCGAGCTCGATAGGTGCGAGAAGAACCGTCGCCCCGTAAAGAAGCGCCACCGATGTCAAAAGGACTTCGGGGTCGTTCGCCGAGAGATCAAGTCGGGTCGTGATCATCGCTTGAATGACCATGACAGTTAAGACAACGAGTAATGATATGCCCCACTTTCCTGATAGCATTCGTAGCGCATATTGTTTGTAAACGGAAGATTGCATGAATTCACCTACATTTATTGTTTTCTCTCATTATAGCAAAAAAACAGTCTTCCGACTGTTTTCCGCCTTGGCTCATCCAAGAAGTTGTTTGAACTTTCCTTCATCGAGCTGTCCATTCGTTCGTACGCCATTTCCTATGTGTACCATCGCTACGTCAAGACGTTCTCGAAGAATCGGTAACGTTTCCACCGTGATCCCTGCACCAGGCAAAATTGTGATCTCGGCCTGTTCCTTCAAGGCTATCAAGGTTTCGATTCCTTCTAGTGCAGTTTTGGCACCGCCTGAAGTAAGGAGAATATCTACTTCCGGATATTCATTCAACACGTCCATCGCTTCAAAGACATCACGTGATGCATCGAAGGCACGGTGGAACGTGAGCGTCATTTCCCCTTTGTGCTTGATGACTTCCCCTAAGATCCGCTCGTCAATCGCTCCATCCTGTGTCAAGGCACCGAATACGATTCCATCGACACCGAGCTCACGGCATAGACCGATATCCGCAAGCATAGTGTCGACATCATCCTCATTGAAATGGAACGAATGTGTATGGGGCCTTATCATCACATGCACCGGAATCGACACATGTTCGACCACATTTCGAATCGTTCCAAAACTTGGTGTGATGCCCCCGTTTTCCATATCCGCAATCAGTTCGAGTCGTTTTGCACCGAGTTGCTCAGCCTGAATAGCTTCCGTTAGTGTAGTGACAATCACTTCTACATTCATTCAATCGCTCCCTTTACGGTGCGAACTTCCAGTCCACACCATGTTCGGCTAAGACGCCTTTGAAATCTTGAGGCTCCGGAAAATCAGAGATAATCGCCGTCACCTTCGAAAAATCACAGACGCGATACCGTTTTTGTTGATTTAGTTGGGTATGGTCCGTTAGTAAGAACGTCTCGCGACTTTGTGACATCACCGACTGGGTAATACTGGCGAGGCCGAAAGCGTCACATGTTAAACCTAGTGATGCGTCGACCCCTTCGACGGACAAAATGGCAAGGTCGAACATGTATGTCTGTAGTTGCGTCAGGACCTGCTCACCTGTCGTCACGAGATGTTTCGGGTCGATTGTACCACCTAATAGCTGAATTTCGCCACCAAGCACACCTTTCGCCCGCTGTTCAAACAACGCCTTCGCCACCGTCAACGATGGCGTCACGACCGTCACATTGCGACCACGCAACCGGGATGCCACTTGCTCTGCCGCAACCCCGTGTCCTATATATAATAATGTATCATCTGGAATCAACTGAAATGCGGTATAGGCGATCCGACGAATTCCATCCATGTTCGCAATCACGATGGGCTGAAAGGACATGCTCTGATGAAGGACCGCTCCCCCGTATACACGTTTGATTCGATGCTCTTTTTCTAGCTCTTCTAAATAACGGCGAATCGACTCCCCAGATACGTTCAAGCGCTCGATCAACTCACTCGTCTTTACTTTGCCTTCTCGTTCGATCCATTCTACAATTTTCTGTTTACGCTCTTCACCGATTAAAGACACGTCCCTGCCTCCTCCACAATAATCTTTCCTTTTCTAGTGTAACGAACGCATGTAAATTTAACGTAAATTGAAAGTAAAGAACGAGCAAATCCAACATGTTTTTGTTTCTTTTTTGTGTAAATCAACGACAATACACAAAAAAGGCACGCCCTAAACGGACGTACCTGCATGCGTCATGATTTCGGCTTGTGTTGAAACAGTGGAACTTTTGGTTCTTTTCCAGCACGAATACGTTGCCAGTTGGTACGATGCTTAATAATAATGAACAATGCGAGTGGCACGATGACGATCAGCGGTAACCAATCTTTCGTCACGATGCTATAAGTCGTTGCTGTCACCAGTCCCACCACGGCGGCAGCCATCGAGGAGAGGGATACCATGCGCGAGGTGAGGAGCGTCACGATAAATGTACCGACGACGACAAAGAAGAACCAAGGGAAGGCTGCCAACAAAACTCCACCGCTCGTCGCAACCGATTTTCCACCTTTGAATTTCGCAAAGACTGGATAAGAGTGTCCAATCACTGCCGGGATTCCGGCAAGAAGCAGGCTCATCTCGCTTCCGAATAGTAGAGGCAGCAATGCAGCGACAAGACCTTTCCCCATGTCACCGAGCAAAACGAGGATTCCTGCCTTCTTACCTAATACGCGAAACGTGTTCGTCGTTCCTAGATTGCCGCTCCCATGTTCTCGAACGTCTACGCGATAGCCGAGCTTGCCGATGATGAGGGCAAACGGAATGGCACCAAGTAGATAACTAAAAATAATAATCATGATTTCTGTCACATATGGCATCGCAATTCCCCTTATTTCATAAATTCCGCAATATAGCGATCATATGGCTGATTCAATGCATGTACCTGTTTCGCATGCTCCATACCGATATAACGTAAATGCCATGGTTCGTACATATACCCGGTCTCATCCTCAAACTCTTTTTGGTAACGGATGATAAAACCATACTCGTGAGCATGATCGGCTAGCCATTTTCCTTCAACCGTTTCACCGAGACTTTGAGTCAGTTGATAGTTGACTGAGGCGCTCGATACGTCAATCGCAAGTCCTGTTTGATGTTCAGAATGACCTGGTGGTGCGGAATATTTCATGGCTTGCTCTTTGCCATCTCGTTCGACATAAGCATTGAAGAGATTGACTTGATAGGCGTATGAACGAAACGCACTCGTCCCTTTCAAATCAATTCCTGCTGCTTTTGCACCTTTCATTAGACCTTCAATCGCCTGAGCAGCTTCTTTACGTAACATTCGACGTTCACCGACTGTCGAGTCGACAAAATCAATGTTCGCCTCTACCAAATCACTCGGCTGATAGTCGGCAGGCAATGCAATTTGCTTGTTTACAAGAATCAATTCATCTAATTCCAAATTGGCCACACCATCCGTTTCAATCGGTTGACTAGGTGCCACAGGTTCTTCCTCTACTGGTTCGGTCGGCTGTTCAGACTCGTCCGACGTCTCCTCCTCAGAAGGTGACTCGGTGACTGTCTCATCTTCACGATCCGAAGTCGGTTCATTTGGTTCTGTCTCTTGTTCATCTACTGTTGATGACTGTGTTGTTGGTTCTTTCGGTTCAACTTGCTCGTTTGTCGTACAACCGGCTAACATGAACGTCAAGGCGCCGCAAACCATCAAAATCGATGGATAACGCATGCGATCTTCCCCTTTCTAGATAACAAAAAGTACCGTCAAGATATGATACCACACTGACGGTACGAAGACAGAAGATTCTTAAACAGGGTTCATGACGTTCAAATACATTTCATGCCATTTCGGGAACTCTCGATCAAGTCGAATCGGTTTGAAGTCGCCTCGTTTGACGACGACATGCGTTGTAGTCGCTGTACCAACAAGTTCTCCATGTTGATTCGTCAACTCATAGCCATAAATCGTTCTGATTTTTGAATATTGATCGACCCATACACGAACATGAACCGTATCACCATACGTCACGCTACGCTTATAGTCCATGGATACATTTGTCACAGGAGAGACAAATCCCGCTTCTTCCATATCTTTATACTCGACACCTAGTTGTCGTAACAATTCCGTGCGCGCAATCTCTAAATAAACTAAATAGTTGGCATGATAGACGATGCCCATCATGTCCGTCTCTTGATACCTTACTGGGATTTGAACCGTGTGCATTGAATCATCCTTCTTTCCTAAGAAAAGTATATTATAACTTACTCTTAATATCTACTACTAATAATTGTTGGAGTGACACATTCTCATCCTCCGTCGACACTAAACGATAGGACTGACGAGCAATCGATTCATCGATAACAGATAGAGCGGTGCGCGCGTTCGCATGTTTGATGTCACCTAAACGAGTAGCCAATGCCTCAAGCGCATCCTCTTCCATCACATATCCGAACTGACTTGCGTAGTTTTTCGCGATGTCTACTAACTGTTCTTGCGTATAGTCAGCAAAATGAATCGTCCGTTTCATTCGGCTACTAAGACCAGGGTTGGATTCAATTAATCGGCGCATCGGACCTTCGTAACCGGCAAGGACGACGACAAGATTCTCGCCATGTTTCGGCATTTCATCAACGAGTGTATCGATTGCCTCCCGGCCATAGTCGTTCGCCCCGCCGTTCAAACTATAGGCCTCGTCAATTAGCAAGACGCCGCCAAGGGCGTCACGGATCGCCGCTTTCGTTTTTTGAGCTGTCTGTCCCACATAGCCACTAACTAAATCTGCACGACTGACGACATTGACATGGCCTCGCTTCAAATAACCTGTCCGTTTCAACATCTGTGCATATAAATAGGCAAATGTCGTTTTTCCGGTACCGCTGTTTCCGGTTAGTGTCACATGGAGCTGGACCGGCGCCGTCTTCAAACCGAGCGCCTTCCGCTTCTTTTGAATCTGGACGAGTGCTTCGATTTCAGCCAGTTGTGCTTTCGCTTCTTCCATGCCGACCAGGTCATCTAACGATGTCGGACTCGAGTCATCTTCTGGCTGATCAAAGTCTTCTTCAGTCAAGAGCGCCATCTCGTCTAACGGAGCGTCTGCACCGAAGCGGGAACCCTTCTTAAACATCGCATCAAGTAAAATGTTATGGACAGTCCGAGCATTTCCGAACGTCGAATCGACTCGTTCTCTGTCGATTCGAGCAAGAAGTGATCGCTTTGCCTCTTCCGTCAGCACGTAATTATTCTCTTGTGCCACTTTCTCACCGATGGCGACCAATTCTTCGTCACGGTAGTTCGGTAACTCATAGTGATTCGACTCAGGGAATCGTGATCGTAAACCAGGGTTAGCTAAGAGGAAATGGCGCATTTCTTCTGGATAACCAGCTAGAATGACGACGAACTTGCCTGCATATTCGCCACTCGTCATTGCGGCGACAAGCGTATCGATGGCCGCTTGTCCGTAATCACTACCACTCGCATCTTGACGCTTCAATGCATATGCCTCATCGATGAATAAGACACCACCTTCCGCCTCTTTCACCTTATTCATTACCTGTTCTTCCGTTTGTCCAACATAGGCACCGACAAGACTCGAACGATCTGCCTCGACAAGGTCTGGGCGTCCTAATAAGCCGAGTTCAAAGTAAATCTCAGCCATGAGTCTCGCTAATGTCGTCTTGCCGGTTCCTGGATTCCCTGTGAAGACGAGATGAAGGGATGGTTGATGTTTTGAAGAAAAGCCGGCTTTCTCTCGTTCTTTTTGGAAAAGGAGAAAGCGATACCACGCTTTTACACGTGCTTTGATGTCATCGAGCCCAATCATGTCTTCAAGTGACTCAATCGCGCTCGAGCGTGTCTCGCTCGGACGGTCTGGTAGTAGCTCACAAATCGTGTGTAGTCGTTCTTTCACAAGGGAAACGCGCTCCCCGAAACGATGAAACGCTTCACGACTGAAATAGTTCCCCTGCATGGATGCGAGCAAGGAGGCAGTATCATCTTCAAGAGATGCGACTTCTTGCATCGCTTCGATGATCGCTTCAAACAGGTTCTCCAGCTGTCCGCGCCATTCAGAATCACGCAAATCAGACTTCGCAGCCTCCACCTCATCATGGAGTTGGTCAAGTTGATCGAGTAACGCTGACGTTTTTGACTCGTACTCTGTTAAGATTTGAACCTTCATTGAGGCGTAATCGGCCTCTCGTAAGGTGGGCCAGTCAATTTGAAGCGCCTGTTTCGAACGACGCAACTGCTCATTCAGTTGAAACAGACGAAGCTCTGGAGGAAGTGCGTTCATCGCCTCCAACTCTTTTACCCAGCGGTTGAGTAACGGGTCCATCGTTTCCTTTTGTTTGAGCCGATGTGTTGCGAGCAGCCGCAAGGAACGAATTAATTCTTCTTGGTGCTGAGTCGCACGAGACCAATGTGCGTAAGATAACAATGCCGCCTCGTTTACTTTTTCTCCAGCTTCCCAGTTCGTCAAGTCCGTTTGAACTTGTTCCACTTGAATTTGTTTCATCTTGTTCTCCCTTTCAGACGACAAGGGAGCCGACATCATGTCTGCTCCCCATCGGATTATCTTGATTCAAACGATGTCATCCGAATCGAATGGAATAACTTTCCGTTATTCCGCGATTCTGCCGCGAGCAAGATTCGTTCATGCGCATCGACATAATATGTGACAGTCTCTTTATTTTCTTCTTCACTAAAAATCGATGGATAGTTTTCAATCCACTCTTCCGGAACGGTCTCAGCCGATTCTGATTTCACATACGCTTGCGCGGTACGTCCGACCAAATCGGTTTCGCCTTCACTTGAACCAAGCGTCCCGTCATCGAGCCATTTACGAATCTGTTCGTTCGTTGCACGTGACAAGAATGGATGAGGTGCGACTGCTCCGGAGTTCGTCTCCTGTCGAAGAACTTCTTCCCCGTCCGGATTGAACTCTAAGTAGGTCTCTCCATCCCATTCTGCTTTCGCGCCAACATTTGGACCCGTCACGACTTCAGATACAAAATGTCCGTCCTCATCATATGTGACAAGGTACTCTCGTTCTTCGAGCTCTTCGCCTTCTTTTGGAAGTTTGCGTTCTTGATATCCGATCACGACATTCGAGTAGAATGGTTCGACTTTCTCTTCCTCTTCCCCGCTCAAATCCATGAGCACATAGAAGTTATAAGCGAGTAATGCCCCGACAATGAGGATGCCGGCCAATATCACCCAGCTCAACCTTTTTTTTATCTGTTGTTTCATAGCCTATCCTCCTCGTTTCTTCACTTACTATCCTACACTAGCGAGAAGGACAAGCAAAATATTTTTGACCGAAAAAGGGCCTCATCTGAGACCCTTTCGAATTAACCTAGTTTATCTTCATCTTTCTTTTGCATCTCTAGCCATTTATCTCGTTCATCCGGTTCGTCGGTAAGATCCTTGAATAAGGCAATCATCATAAAGATGAGCACGAAGATGAATGGGAAGGCTGCGAGAATCGCAACAGCTTGTAGAGCATCTAATCCACCAGCATACAACAATACGGCTGCGATTGATGATTGGATGATTCCCCAAGTCATTTTAATCCCCATCGGCGGGATGAGCTTCCCGTTCGATGTAAGCATACCGAGGACGTATGTCGCAGAGTCGGCCGATGTAATAAAGAATGTCGAAATCAAGAAGATGGCGATTACACTGAGTAGCGTCCCAAAACCACCGAACGTTTCAAACAGTGCGAACAGCCCGACCTCAGTACCGATTTCGTTTACTTGATCAATTAAGCTATATCCTCCGAACAAATCAGCCCAGATGGCCGAACCGCCGAAGACGGAGAACCATAATAATCCGAATGATGTCGGGACAAGTAAGATTCCGATGATAAATTCCCGAATCGTACGCCCTTTCGATACACGTGCGATAAACGTTCCGACGAATGGTGACCAAGAAATCCACCAAGCCCAGTAGAAGATAGTCCAACCGTTCACCCATTCACGTTCAACGGGTTCAAATGCGGCTGTACGGAAACTCATGCTCGGGAGCTGCTGCAAATAAGTTCCGACCGTTTGTGTGAACAAGTCGAAAATGAAAGCTGTCGGTCCCGCAAACATCGTCGCTACAAGTAGGACAATTGCCAAGAAAATATTCGTATTACTTAAAATTCGAATTCCTTTGTCAAGACCTGTCGAAGCACTGATCATGTAGAGCACCGTTACGACGGCAATGATGATCAACTGTGTCACGAAAGCGTTCGGTACCCCAGGGATGAGGTAATGAAGGCCACCGGCAATTTGTTGAGCACCAAAACCAAGTGAAGTCGCTACCCCGAATGCCGTCGCAATGACCGCAAGGATATCGACCGTTTGCTTCACGGGTTGTTCGTAGCGGTTATGGACGAGCGAACCGATCGTCTCCCCAATCGTCGCGGGACGACCTTTTCTAAACGTCGAATATGCGATGGCGAGCGCAATCATTGCGTAAATCGCCCATGGATGGAAGCCCCAATGGAAAAATGCATAACGCATAGCAGTCCGTGCATCTCCTTCAGGTGTAGGTGAAGCGAATGGTGGTGAGTGGAAGTGGAGCAACGGTTCAGCCGCTCCCCAGAAGATGAGTCCAATTCCCATCCCGGCACTGAATAACATGGCAAACCATGATAAATAACTAAATTCTGGACGATCTGTATCCTTTCCAAGTCGAATCGAACCATATCTTGAAAAGATTAAAAAGATGGCAACCAGTAAAAACCCGGTGGCGCTCAAGAGATAGAACCAACCCATCCCGTTTGAGAGCCAGCCTTGTAACGTACTCGTCACGTTTAATAGACTGGCATTACCTAATAAACTCTCGGGGAAAAGTCCCCAAATCGTAAATAAGCCAGTTATGATTGCAGATACGACGAATACGGTCGTCACACGGCTTTTTCGTTCCATAAAATCACTCCTATTTAATTTTCTATTTTCATATACGTTTTCCACCCTAACATACTTTTGAAACAAGTCACAACCCTATGTGTACATAAATGTATTGTTTACCGTCCAATAGATAGGTGTCTTGTCATCAAGTTGTTTCTTTGGGCTCCAGTGAAACAATCAATGTTTCATCGACCACATAGTAAGGTCTTTTTGGCAACGTTTTTAAATAACCCCCCTCTCGTAAACGGGTCAAATCGAGTTGAAGCGCGTTCTGAAATTTTTGTAACGGTAATTTCTTCTCCTGGTCCATATACAGATCGAGTGCCCGTTGCACTTGATCCATTTCATAAATGACGTCGCGTTCATCTTCCGGTACGATATGAAACGTCTCTTTTGACATGAAGAAACGTTGTTTCGGGATTCCCGAAAGGTGATGTTTCAAGCGTTTGGTGTCGATTTCTTGCGAGTCATCCAGTAGGACGGTGCGATTCACACCTTTTGGCAGTGTCTGTTCATATTCGTGAATCGCCTGACGCAATTCTGAAAGGGTGATATCAATTTCTCGATCCGGTTCCACCTCTTTTTGTTGCGTCAATCGTTTCCACCAACTCTTTCCGAGCTTCTCTTCTTTATCCATAAGCGCACCCCTCCCTGTCTTCCTGTTCCCGAATCTTTTAAAACTTTCACCTTAAAATTGCATATTCATGAAAAAAACCTTCCTTTTTTCAAAGGAAGGTCATGGACTAGCACTTATTTCAATTTGTTACGGAGAACCATTTGCAGGATTCCACCGTGACGGTAGTAATCAATTTCAACTTCAGAGTCGAAACGAGCGATGACTTTGAACTCTGTCACCGTTCCGTTTTCATGTGTCGCTTTTGCGTTCAAGATATCGCGCGGACGTACAGACTCATCGACTTGAATATCAATTGCTTCTTCACCAGTCAATCCGAGTGATTCAGCCGATTCACCGTCTAAGAACTGAAGCGGGAGCACACCCATCATGACAAGGTTCGAACGGTGAATCCGCTCGAAACTTTGTGCGATGACCGCACGGATTCCAAGAAGATTCGTCCCTTTCGCTGCCCAGTCACGAGATGATCCCATTCCGTAATCATTTCCTGCAAGGACAACAAGACCTGTTCCCTGTTCCTTGTACTTCATAGCCGCATCATACATTGGCATGATTTCACCAGTTGGCCAGTACGTCGTAAAGCCACCTTCAGTTCCTGGAGCAACTTGGTTGCGGATACGAATGTTTGCGAACGTACCACGCATCATGACTTCATGGTTACCACGGCGAGAACCATATGAGTTGAAGTCGATTGGCTCTACCCCTTTAGAAAGGAGGTATTGACCGGCTGGTGTCGTCTTCGAGAATGATCCAGCTGGCGAGATGTGGTCGGTCGTAACCGAATCCGCAAACTTCCCGATGACACGTAAGCCATTCAATGCATGAACCTCGCCCGCTTCTGGTTCGAGTTGTTCGAAGAACGGTGGGTTTTGGATGTATGTCGACTCATCTGAGAAGTCATACAAGTTTCCTTCCGGAACATCGAGTGCGTTCCAACGCTCGTTACCAGTGAAGACCGTTTCGTACTCTTTACGGAATGCTTCTGGTGATACGACGTCTTGGACAACCATTTTGATTTCATCGTTTGATGGCCAGATGTCTTTGAAGTATACTTCATTTCCATCTTTGTCTGTACCGAACGAATCATTCATGATGTCGAAGTTGACTGACCCGGCAAGAGCGTAAGCGACGACGAGCGGTGGTGATGCCAAGAAGTTTGCCTTCACGAGCGGGTGAACGCGCCCTTCAAAGTTACGGTTACCAGAGAGGACTGACGACACGAGCAAGTCGTTTTCTGTGATCGTATCTTCGACTTCACGGTCAAGCGGACCAGAGTTTCCGATACATGTCGTACAGCCGTATCCGACCGTGTTGAAGCCAAGTTCGTCCAAGTAAGAAGTCAAACCAGCCTTATCCAAGTAGTCCGTTACGACTTTCGAACCTGGTGCGAGTGATGTCTTCACGTATTTCGGAACGGTTAAGCCACGTTCAACGGCTTTCTTCGCAACGAGTCCAGCACCGACCATGACGTATGGGTTCGACGTGTTCGTACAGCTTGTGATGGCTGCAATCGCAACATCTCCCGTACTCATGTCGACTGCGCCGTCCTCGTACTTGACTGTCGCCGTTTTGTCGAGTTCAGAACGGTCAAGTCCGAAGCCACTGTTTCCTGCAGGAGCACTCAAGCTATCGATGAACGATGTTTGAACGTCTGAGAGGTTGATTCGGTCTTGTGGACGTTTCGGACCCGCAAGTGAAGGCTGGACTTTCGACAAGTCGAGTGTCAACACTTTTGTGAACGTTGGATCAGCTTGATCTGGTGTATAGAAGAGATCATTCGCTTTAGAGTATTCTTCGACGAGTGAAATCAACTCTTCAGAGCGACCAGTCGTACGCATGTAGTTCAATGTTTCCGTATCGACCGGGAAGAATCCACATGTCGCACCATATTCAGGCGCCATGTTTGCAATCGTCGCACGGTCTGAAAGTGGCATCGTGTGGAGCGACGGTCCGAAGAATTCAACGAATTTCCCGACAACTTTTTCATGACGGAGCATCTCTGTCACGACGAGCGCCACATCTGTCGCTGTCACACCAGGGTTTACTTCACCGATGATTTTGACACCGACGACGTCTGGCACTGGGAAGTATGATGGTTGACCGAGCATGCTTGCTTCCGCCTCGATTCCGCCGACACCCCAGCCAAGAACACCGAGTCCGTTGATCATCGTTGTGTGCGAATCCGTTCCGACGAGTGAATCTGGATAAGCAACTGTACCTTCTGCATCATTCTTCTCGAGGACGACAGATGCCAAGTACTCCAAGTTTACTTGGTGAACAATCCCCGTTGCAGGTGGTACGGCACGATAGTTGTCAAATGCCGTCTGAGCCCAACGTAAGAACTTATAACGTTCTTCGTTACGTTCAAATTCGATGTCCATGTTTTTCATCAATGCGCCAGCGAAACCATATGCGTCTACTTGAACTGAGTGGTCGACGACGAGATCGACAGGAATTTCTGGGTTGATTTTGTTTGGGTCTCCACCGAGGTCTGCCATCGCTTTACGAAGTGAAGCAAGGTCTACGACCGTCGGTACACCCGTGAAGTCTTGAAGTACGACACGTGCCGGTTTGAACGGTACGTCAATGTCTTTCGAGACGTCGGCAGTGCCCCATTTTGCCAAGTTCTCGACATGTTCTTTCGTGATGGCACGCCCGTCATGTTGACGGAGAACCGATTCAAGAAGAACGCGAATCGAATACGGAAGACGGCTGATGTCCGTCAATCCCTCTTCTTCCAATTTTTTCAAACGATAAAAATCATACGATTGCCCGTTCGCTTCGAACTTTGTCCGAGATGCGAAGGCGTCTAAAACATTCGTCTGTTCCATTGCAATTTCCCCCTTTTTGAAAGCGCCGACCACACGACAATGCGTAATCGCTTACTTTTCACATATTTATCATAATACAAGTATAGCGTGACGTAAAATACATTCCGTCACAAATTAGTCATAAGTAAAACTTATCAAAACTAAAATGACTTAATTCACAACAAAAAAACACCTCAGAAACGAGGTGTTTACATCTTATTCTTCCGTACCGATCTCTTCGTTGACGTCAAGTGCCTCAACAAGCGTCAAGTCATCTGCGTGACGCTCAGCGAACCGTTCATATGTGAACTCGTTCGCGAACAGGAGGACCGGACGTTCCCAACGGTCTGTAACGAGCATGTTCCGTGAATCTTGGAACGGTTTCAATGCCTTCAACTCTTTATCTTTGACCCAACGAGCAACGCTATATGAGACTGGTTCCATTCGAATATCGACGCCATATTCATTGTTTAAACGATATTCGAATACCTCGAATTGAAGTTGTCCGACCGCGCCGAGATAAATCTCGTTATATTCGTTGCGATACACTTGAATCGCCCCTTCTTGCGCAAGCTGTTCTACCCCTTTGTGGAAGTGTTTCGACTTGAGCGAGTTGACCGGCGAAACGCGCATGAACAATTCCGGTGGGAAAGTTGGCAGCGCCTCAAACGCAATCTTCTGCTTCGATGTGGTGATGGTATCTCCAATTTGATACGTCCCAGAATCATAGATCCCGATGACATCACCAGCAAACGCTTGGTCGACTGTTTCTCGATCGTTCGCCATCAATTGTGTCGATTGGCTCAATTTTATCTTTTTCCCAGTACGAGTGAGCGTCACATCCATCCCACGCTCAAACACACCTGAACAGATGCGTACAAAGGCGATGCGATCGCGGTGTGCCGGATTCATGTTCGCCTGAATCTTGAAGACGAATCCACTGAAGTCTTCTGATGTCGGATTGATTGGACCGACGTTCGACTTACGTGCCTCAGGAGCCGGAGACATCTCTAAATAGTGATTCAAGAACGCAGTCACCCCAAAGTCGACGAGCGCTGTTCCGAAAAATACCGGTGTCAATTTACCGCTCTGGATCGCCTCGACATTAATCTCGTTCCCCGCTCCATCGAGAAGGTCGATTTCATCGCGGAGGTTCATCAAGTTCTCTTCCGACAAATGATCGGCGAGAATCGGATCGTTCACTCCGTCCTCACCCAGTTGAAGTGTCGACTTCTCCCCACGGAACAAGTGGACCTCATTTTTCATTCGGTCGTAGACACCTTCAAACTGCATTCCACTTCCGATTGGCCATGTAATCGCGACAGAAGGCATGCCTAACACTTCTTCGAGCTCTTCCATCAATTCAAGCGGATCTTTTGCCTGACGATCCAACTTGTTCATAAATGTGAAGATTGGAATCCCACGCATCCGACAAACTTGGAATAGTTTTTTCGTCTGTGTTTCAATCCCTTTCGCAGCATCAATGACCATGACCGCGCTATCGACTGATGTCAACACGCGATACGTGTCTTCACCGAAGTCGTTGTGTCCTGGTGTATCCATGATCGATACAACCTTGTCTTGATAGATGAATTGCATGACAGACGATGTGACCGAGATCCCACGTTGTTTCTCGATTTCCATCCAGTCAGATTTTGCGTGTTTTGAGTTTTTGCGCGCCTTGACCGTACCTGCCTCGCGAATCGCACCACCGTGCAAAAGTAATTTTTCTGTTAATGTTGTTTTCCCCGCATCCGGGTGAGAGATAATGCCGAATATCCGACGTCTCTCGACTTCCTGTTTCAATTGGCTCATATAGGATAGACCTTTCCTTTCTCGTCTCAGTTCATGCTTATTCTCGTAGCAACGCTATCTATTCTAACGAAATCAATTCGGTTCGTCTATCCTAATGGGACGTACGCCTTTTGCAAATGGATTCTTTTTTGTATACTAACGATGAAAGCAAGTGAATGTATAGAACGGGGGAAAGACGATGCCAGAAAACTTGATGATGTATTTCATTGTATTCTGGGGATTCGTCATGATTGGACTCATGACGATTGGCGGGTACTTCATGTTTCGTAAGTTTTTAAAACGAATGCCAAAAGAAGATGGACGTTCCCTACTTGACATCGAAGATGATTATATAGAAAGAACGCGTCATCTCTGGACTCCGGAGACGCGGACGCTATTAGATCGTCTCGTCACACCGGTACCCGAGTTGTTCCGCGACGTGGCGATCCGAAAAATCGCAGGTAAAATCGGTCAATTCGCGCTTGAATCGCGTGCAAAAAAAATGACGACCGAACTTGTGGTAAAGGGTTACATCGCCGCAACACCGAAGCGCGATCACAAGTTCTTAAAGAAAGCGCTAACCGAAGAACAGATTGATTGGACGCCATACGAACACTATTTTCAGCAGTAGACTCTATCTCATTCAGATAGAGTTTTTTATTTGTCGAATTGTGCGATTCGCCTAATGGGTCAAAAGTACCTTTTCTCGAGCTTTATATTACATCGAAATAACGTTCACGAATTAGACAATATTGAAAACGCTTACAGTAAATTGGTATGACCAATATTAATATAACGTCTTTCATTTCGACACGAAAAAAAGGAATGACTGAATTGTTTTTCCCAACGCATAATGGATTTATCTTACAGTCAAGGATGGTCTATTATGCATGATGTAACACAAGTTTCACAAAAAACAAGC
This sequence comes from Exiguobacterium sp. s123, assembly GCF_018617075.1. Lineage (GTDB taxonomy): Bacteria > Bacillota > Bacilli > Exiguobacteriales > Exiguobacteriaceae > Exiguobacterium > Exiguobacterium profundum. The sequence goes on from NZ_JACSJL010000002.1 coordinate 99,115, forward strand.
CATCAATCTGCCCACATGATTACCGAACATGAGACATTTCATCGGTTAATGCAGGAAAAAAATCGCTTCATCGTTCCAGCTATCATCTTCTCACTCATCTTTTATTTCACACTCCCGATTCTGACGAGCTATACGACGATCTTGAATACACCACTCATCGGGGACATCACTTGGGCTTGGGCGTTCGCCTTTTCCCAGTTCATTATGACTTGGACACTTTGTGTACTTTATATTCGACGTGCCCGTCGCTTTGACGCACTCGTCGAACAATTGAAAGACGAGGTGAGATCATGAATTGGACCGCGATCGCCCTCTTTATCGCCATTGTCGGACTCACGCTAGTGATTACATACTTTGCAGCAAGAAAAACAAAAACTGCCAGCGATTTTTATACGGGAGATGGTGGATTGACCGGATTTCAAAACGGTCTTGCCATTGCAGGCGACTATATGTATGCCGCATCGTTTCTCGGAATTGCAGGTATGATCGCGCTTGCGGGATTCGATGGGTTTTTCTATTCAATCGGTTTCCTCGTTGCCTATCTCGTTGTCCTCTATCTCGTCGCCGAACCATTGCGAAATCTTGGGAAATATACGATGGCAGACATGATTGCGGCACGTTTTAACAAGCCTCGCGTACGTGGTGTCGCAGCGATGAATGCGATTGTCATCTCCATTTTTTACATGATTGCGCAACTCGTCGGAGCGGGTGCTTTGATTGAACTGTTACTCGGAATCCCTTATACGACAAGTGTCGTCGTCGTCGGAATCTTAATGACAGTCTACGTCGTTTTCGGTGGCATGACGGCCACTTCTTGGGTACAAATCACGAAAGCCGTACTTCTGATGATTGGGACGGCAATCATTTCATTTCTCGTGTTCGCTCGTTTTGATTTCTCCGTCACGACGATGTTTAATGAAGTCAGTAAAGCGACCCCACTCGGAAGTGACTTCTTGAACCCTGGGAACAAGTTCAAGCTACCGCTCGATACCATTTCATTAAACATGGCGCTCGTGCTCGGTACGGCAGGGCTCCCTCATATTCTGATTCGCTTCTTCACCGTCAAAGATGCACCGACTGCTCGGCAATCCGTCGTCTATGCGACATGGATCATCGGTGCATTTTATATCTTGACCATTTTCCTAGGTTTCGGTGCCGCAGCATTCGTCGGACGTGATGCCATTCTCGCCGCAAACCCAGCCGGCAACATGGCGGCCCCTCTTCTCGCGCAAGTGCTCGGTGGTGACCTCTTGTTCGCTTTCGTTGCCGCAATCGCGTTCGCGACAATTCTTGCCGTTGTAGCAGGACTCGTACTGTCAGCCGCTTCCGCCTTCGCCCATGACTTCTACGGACATATCATTCGTAAAGGGGAAGCGACAGAAACTGAACAAGTGAAAGCCGCGCGAATCGCTTCAGTTGCGGTCGCCCTCGTCTCAATGGGACTAGCTTTTTTCGCCCAGTCGATGAACGTTGCGTTTCTTGTCTCGCTCGCCTTCGCCGTTGCGGCGAGTGCGAACTTACCTGTGATTCTCTTTACGATTTTCTGGAGACGCTTTAATACAGGTGGCGCCATTTGGGGAATGGTCGTCGGTTTGTTCTCCTCACTGATTCTAGTCGCACTCAGCCCGAACCTTTGGGCTCCGGACGGTTCAGCCATCTTTGTCGGTGAAGCCCTATTCCCACTATCCAATCCCGGGATTGTATCAATCCCCCTCGGTTTCATCGCTGCCGTGATTGGTACACTGGTCACGAAATCAGATGAAGCAGCAGGAAACTATGAACGCGTCCTCGTCAAGGCGAACACTGGAATCGACGCGGAGACCGAAGTCGCCGCTACGAAAGCAGACTAAATAAAAAATGGAGTGGCTCAACGCCACTCCATTTTTACGTGATTGCGATTCGTTTATATTTTTGATACATGGCGATTCGCCACGGGACAATCATCCCCCAAGCAATCAAATAGAACAATCCGCCGGTCGAGAAGATATCGACCTCATGACCGACCCAAACCTTCATTGCTGTACGGATGGCAAGGAGTGCGAACACGACCACGAAAAATGCTTTCGATCGTGAGAGATACACTTCGCCGTCCCGTTTTTCAAAGTTTGATGTCTTAATCAAAAACAGACTGAAGATGAGCCCGACCGCAAGGGCCTCAGCCACTTCGACCCATGATAAGCGAAACGCGGGAATCAAAAACTGAATCATCCCGGTCGTCATCGCAAGTGGTGGGATTAAAATTTTCTTCGCATTCGTCGGCTTTGCCGATGCTTTTACACGAACAAAGCTCGCTACGATACCCATTAACAACGCGACGAGAGTCGACCCCCATAACATTGACATCTCGGTCAACCCCTTAAAATCCGGTGAATCCGACAAGCTCGCTCATCCATGCAGCGAACCGATTCATTCCGTCAAAATATAATAGTACGCCGAACACCATCATCAAATAGCCTCCGACTTTTGCCACTTTTGCACTGTTGCGTGCTAAGTACTTGATCTTGCCAACGAATGCGACCATCACCAAAAATGGAATTGCAAATCCGATGACATACGCCAACATATAGCCGAGCCCTTGACTCGGGTTCGTGGCGGCTAGTGCGATCACACCAGCTAAAATCGGACCTGTGCACGGTGTCCAACCGGCCGCAAATCCAATACCAATTAAAACGGTACCAAAATAACCGCTCTTTCGTTCGCCGATATCCATTTTCTTTTCACGCATCATAAATTGCGGTTGCCATAAGCCCGCCAAAAAGACGCCGAACACGAAAATCAAAATGGCGCCGAACATGCGTAGACTGTCCTTGTATTGGATGAAGACGTCTGCGATCAACGAAGTCGACAACCCTAGCACAAGAAAGACAATCGAAAAACCGAATAAGAACGAAAATGTGTGGAACCAAGCTGTACGCTGTTTTAATCCTTCATTTTTTAACTCAGATACGGAAACCCCAGTGATATACGAGAGAAAGACCGGATACAACGGGAGCGTACATGGTGACAAGAACGATAAGACGCCCGCCCCAAATGCGAGCCATAATGTGACTTCCATGACGATTTCCACCTTTCACGACCATTATAGCGAAATCCTATTTAAATTGCTCGAATCTTTTCTTTCAAACTTCAACATCATTTTGTAATTTTTGAAATGGAAATGAAACTTGTCATCTGTAAACGGAGGTGCTAAGATTTGGATATTCCAGTTCACAAAATTCTAATTTACATGATGGGGGAACGAACGTGGCAGTCACCGCAGCAGATACACTACACCAGGCCATTGAACAAAAACGTGATGAACTGTATAAAATCGCGTCAAAGCATTCTTGGACCTCACCTGAAGTCATTTCAGTAAGCCAAGAACTTGACTCTCTAATCACTCGTCATGTCCTATCAAAGCATAATAAAGAGCAATTTCATTCTTGAAACTTGACGGCTCGTCACCTTGTGTGACGAGCTTTTTCCATGGAAAAAAGGACACCTGAATAGGTATCCTTTCCAAATCAAGACATCAGACGTTGTCCGGATTGCAGTTCATACATCTTTTTGTACAGTCCGTCTTGTTTCAATAACTGTTGATGATTGCCACGCTCTACGATTTCACCGCGATGCAAGACCAATATCAAATCTGCATCTTGAATCGTCGACAGGCGGTGAGCGATTGCAATCGTCGTCCGACCCCGACGCATCCGATCGAGCGCAGTCTGTACACGCTCTTCTGTTTCGGTATCGATGGAGCTTGTCGCTTCATCGAGAATAAGCACCTTTGGATTACGTGCGACCGTACGGGCAAAAGCGAGCAATTGACGCTCCCCGCTTGAGAACGTCGCTCCACGCTCTCCGACGACATGGCCATAGCCAGCATCCAACTTTTCAATGAACGTATGCGCTTGGACGAATTCAGCAGCTTCACGCGCGCGCTCAGAATCGATGTCCGGATTGAACAGCTTCAAATTCTCTTCAATTGTTCCGGTGAATAAGAATGGGTCTTGTAGGACAAGCCCGACCTGATGACGAAGCTCTTGCTCCTCGAACTGTTCGAGCGGTTGCCCGTCAATCGTGATGCGACCAGATTCATATGGGTAAAAACGGGTCAACAAATTGATGATTGAACTTTTACCACTCCCAGTATGACCAACGAGCGCTACCGTCTCACCAGGTTTCGCCACGAACGAAATTTGTTTCAACACGTCAACTTCTCCGTCGTAACTGAACGTCACGTCTTCGAATCGAACTTCCCCATCAGTGATCCGCGCTTCACCAGGCATCCGTTTACCTGGAGCCGGTTCATCCGTATCTAAAATTTTGAAGACACGATCCGCCGATACGACGGCTTGTTGAAATTCGCTCAATCGTTGCATGATATCGAGTACAGGACGGAAAATACGTTCAATATAGCTGATGAAAGCATACACGACCCCTACCTGAACCTGTTCACTCATGGAGAGCACCCCATAATAGCCGAGCAGACCGATGATGGAGAAGGCAAGAAGGAGTTCGATGATTGGGCGTAGCAACATGCTATCGAGTTTTAAGTTCCGATATCGTGCCTCCTGATGCGCTTCGTTCGTCTCTTCGAACTGACGGATGAGACGCTCTTCTTGACGAAATTGTTGAATGATGCCCATCCCGTTGATGGATTCGTTCAACTGGGCGTTGAGTTGTGACAACAAATCCCGCACTTGCGCGAAATATTTCGTCGAGAAACGACGATACGCCCAAATGATAAGCCAGAAGAGAGGCAACAAGATGAGCCCCATCGTCGCGAGCGGGGGCTCCAAGATGTAGAGGAAGATATACGTCCCAATCAACTGAACGGCAGACTGAACGAACGTACTCATCACTCCGACATAGAGCTCTTTCACCGCCTCCGTATCGTTCGTAATACGCGATACAAGGACGCCCGCTGGTGTACGGTCAAAATAAGCGAGCCGCATCCCCATGACGTGGCGGAAAATATCCATCCGAATATTTTGAACAATCTTCAGCGCAATCTTTTGAAACGAAATCGATTGTAGATAATCAAACACGATTGCAGATACGTGAAGAACCATATAGATGGCGAAGAGAGCGATGACCCAGTTCGTTGGATAGACACCCGGTGTGACGAATTCATCGATGAACACTTTGATTAGAAACGGCCCTGCCAACTTTGCACCTGTCGCAATCAAGAGAAATACGAAGGCGACACTGAGCGGTTTACCATACCGTTTCGCGTAACTGAGCAGTCGCTTGATGACTTGCCATTCTTGGACATCATGTTTCATCGTGTCCACCCCCTTCTACAATCGCTTCAAGTTTCTGACGATCATATGTCTCTCGATACCAGCCTGTCTCCTGAAGCAATGCCTCATGACGACCTCGCTGAATGATATTTCCGTCCTCAATCACGAGAATCTCGTCAGCATGTTCCACGGCGGAAAGTCGATGGGCGACGATGACGCGCGCCTGGTCCGGATTGCCGACTCGAAAATGCTCGATAATCGACTCTTCCGTTTTCGCATCGACCGCAGACAACGCATCATCTAATATCAAGACGTCAGCCGCTGTCATGAGCGCCCGTGCGATGGAAATCCGCTGTTTCTGGCCACCTGATAATGTGACCCCGCGTTCACCGACGAGTGTCGCATAGCCTTCCGGAAGACGGACGATATCTTCATGCACCTCAGCGACCTTAGCCGCTTCGATGATTTCTTCCATGCTCGCATCGGGTCTTCCGAACGCGATATTGTTCGCAATCGAATCCGAGAACAAGAAGTGATCTTGCGGCACGACCGCAATCTTATCCATAAGAAGTGACTTTTTCACTTGGCGGATGTTGATCCCGCCGATTTTAATCTTTCCATCTTTCACGTCATACTCACGTGTCAACAGACGGACAATCGTTGTCTTCCCTGCACCTGTTCTGCCGACAATCCCGATGGTTTTTCCACGCTCAATCCGAAAATGAACATTGTGGAGCACAACGGTCTCGTCATAGGCGAAGTTTCGAATATCAACTTCCACCTCTGAATGAGAGAGCGTCGTCGCAGCCATGCGGTCGTCTTGAATCTCAGGTTTGACGGCGAGCATCCGCTCAATCCGGTCGTAAGACGCACGTCCACGCTCCACGATGTTGAACAACCATCCAAAGGCTAACATTGGCCATGTCAACAGTGCCAAATAAGCTGTGAAGCTGACGATCTGTCCAATCGTCAATTCTCCTTGTTCAATCAAGACGGCTCCATACCCGACCGAAAGGATATAAGACAATCCGACAATTCCGAAGATGGTCGGGTCGTATAAGGCATCAATCTTCGCGACTCGTACGTTTTTGGCCATGACTTCACTCGATAAATTCTCAAACGATTCCACGTCCCGACCGACTTCCCCCGTCGATTTTAAGACACGGACGCCACTGACACTTTCTTGCACTTTGTCATTCAATTCTGAAAATGCCGCTTGGGCGACCCCGAATCGGCTATGTAACATCTTTCCATATCGCGTCGTCAAAGCGACCATGATTGGTAACGGTAGTAAGGCAACGAGCGTCAATTTCCAACTGATTGTTGTAATCATCGTGATGATGACGAACGTCCCAAGTGTCACGCTATCGACGAGTGTTAAAATCCCCGCACCGGCCGTCATCGATACGGCTTGTACATCATTTGTCGCATGGGCCATCAAATCACCGACCCGTGACTTTTTATAAAATCGCTGATCAAGATCTGTGAAATGCCGATATAGTTGGCTACGAAGCATTCTTCCTAGACGAATCGATGCGCCGAAGATAAAATAGCGCCAAAAGAAGCGGGCGATATAGTTTCCAATTCCAACAGCGGCAAGTCCCCCTAATAATAGCCAGAGTGTGTCGGACGAAAGCGAACCACGGTTGATCTCATCGACAATCCGTCCGATGATGCGTGGTGGAATCAGTTCTAGACCAGCCACGAAGATCAGTAAGACGATGCCGAGCGCGTACGTCTTCCACTCAAGACGCAAAAACCAAGATAATTGTTTGAATACACGAATGTGAAACGCCCCCCTTTGTCTTTAGATGAAGATTATTTATTAATCGTAGCGAAAGTCTGTTCGATTGTCTAACAAAAAGAGGAAACAAAAAAGCACTTCGGGAACCGAAGTGCTTTCGTGATTGATTATGATTTCTTTTCGTTTTTCATCTGCACGTTCATGGCGCGCATCACTTGGTTGACTTTCTTCTGTGATGGCTTTTGACCCATCTGCATCATCAACGTACGAATCATATCTTCATTGATTGGCGGGTTCTGTTCAAGGTAGTTCATCATGTATTTACGCGCGATAAAGAATCCAATCGCGATACCCCCGATGAGTGCTGCCACGACAAGAAGAATCCAGAATAATGTACTCAAGGCTTTACCTCCTCTACCATATGAAACATCGTTTTTTACTATACACTAAATTGAACAACTTCGCTAGTCGTCCAGAAAAAAAGTGACGGCCAAACAATTGGCCGTCACAACAATCTAACTTGAGATTAAAGTGATTTTACTGCATTGACGACGTTGTCGACTGACATGCCGTACTCTTTCATGAGGAGGTCACCAGGTGCAGATGCTCCGAACTTGTCGATTCCGAGCACTTTACCACCGAATCCTACATATTTGTACCATCCAAGTGTCGCACCCGCTTCAAGTGATACACGTTTCGTGACTGAAGATGGAAGAACAGATTCTTTGTACTCTGCAGATTGCGCTTCGAAGAGTTCCCATGATGGCATCGAGACGACTGCCGCTTTCACACCTTCTGACGCGAGCTGTTCACGCGCTTCAACGAGAACGTGTACTTCAGAACCTGTACCGAGCAAGAGAACGTCTGCATCTTTCGATTCACCTGCAACGACGTAAGCTCCTTTTGCTGCCGTTTCAATAGATGTACCTTCGAGTTCTGGTAACGCTTGACGAGTCAAGACGAGAAGTGAAGGAGTCGTTTTCGATGTCACTGCTTGTTTCCAAGCTGCAATCGTTTCTTTGCCGTCAGCAGGACGAAGAACAGAGAGGTTCGGCATCGCGCGGAAGCTCATCAAATGTTCGACCGGCTCGTGCGTTGGGCCATCTTCACCGACTGCGATTGAGTCGTGCGTCAAGATAAACGTCGATGGAAGTCCCATAAGTGCTGCGAGACGGACTGCAGGACGGAGGTAATCCGAGAAGACGAAGAACGTCGCACCGTAAGGAAGGACACCACCGTGAAGGGCCATACCGTTCACAGCTGCAGCCATCGCGAACTCACGAACACCGAACCAGATGTTACGGCCAGCTGGATCTTCATCGAAGTCTGCCGCACCTTTGATCATCGAGTTGTTCGATCCGGCAAGGTCAGCCGACCCACCGAAGAGTGTCGGTACTGCTTTTGCGATTGCGTTTAACACTTCACCGCTCGTTTGACGTGTTGCTTTTTTCGAACCGATTTCGAATGTCGGCAACTCGCTATCCCAACCTTCAGGAAGCTCATTGTTCATCGCACGCTCGAACTGTGCTCCGAGCTCAGGGTGTGCCGCTTTATACGCTTCAACGAGTTCGTTCCAGTCTGACTCATATTTCGCACCAGGCTCGACAACTTTCTCGTTGAATAAGTCATATACTTCGTTTGGAACGTAGAATGACTCGCCTTCCCATTTGTAGAACTGTTTCGTCAATTCGATTTCAGCGTCTCCAAGTGGCGCACCGTGTGATGCCGATTTACCCGACTTGTTCGGTGAACCGAATCCGATGACCGTTTTGACTTCGATCAATGTCGGCTTCGACGTCTCTGCTTTCGCAGCATCAATCGCTTTTGCGATTGAATCGATGTCCGTTCCGTCTTCGACACGAATAACTTGCCATCCGTAAGCGTTGAATCGGTCTTCTACGCTTTCAGAGAATGACTTATGAAGGTCGCCATCGAGAGAGATGTCGTTTGAATCGTAAAGAACGACGAGTTTACCAAGTTTCAAGTGACCTGCAAGAGAAGCCGCCTCAGCAGATACACCTTCCATCAAGTCTCCGTCACCGCAAATGCCGAACGTGTAGTGGTCAACGACGTTGAACTCGTCGCGGTTGTAAGTCGCTTCTAAGTGTTTCTCTGCCATGGCCATCCCGACAGCCATCGCAATCCCTTGTCCAAGTGGGCCCGTCGTCGCATCTACCCCAGCCGTGTGGCGGTACTCAGGGTGACCAGGTGTTTTCGAGTCCATTTGACGGAATGATTTCAAATCGTCCATCGACAAATCATAGCCAGACAAGTGAAGGAGCGAATACAAGAGCATCGATCCATGACCCGCTGAAAGCACGAAACGGTCACGGTTGAACCAGTTCGGGTTTTTCGGGTTGTGACGCATTTTATCTGTCCAAAGTGTAAACGCCATTGGGGCAGCGCCCATCGGCATCCCTGGGTGACCAGAGTTCGCTTTTTGGACCGCATCAATTGAGAGCGTCCGAATCGAGTTAATCGCTAATAATTCTTTAGTAGTTGTTTCCACTAATTTCATCCTCTCTGTGTTAAGAAGGTTTTCTACCCGTCATATTTTATCACACTCAATCGTGTGTCACAACTAATTAATTAGTATAACACATTTGGTGAAATCGTTTCCTTCTATTGTATGAAATAGCGTGTAATCCGTTCGTCTGATGCGTGTTCGTGTATAACAAAAATGCACATCCTATACGAAATAGGATGTGCATTCGGAATCACTCACCGCGATAACGTTTTTGGTCTTCTTTCAACTTCTCTGGGGTAACGTCGTTCCCATCTGGGTCGACGACTTTCATCCCCATCATCTGTGATTTGAACGATTGACGAAACGCCTTCAAATATTCTTGACGCAAGTCTTGTTGCTCGTTCATTTCGTCTTGAGACAGTCCTTCTGTCTTCGCTTTGTTGGCGAGGAAATTGATTCGCTCCAATTGTCCTGGTGCTAACATCTGACTCGCCCCCTCTCTAGTGAATTTGTTCTTATACTTTACAAAATCAAAGAGGAAGAATCAAGTTTCAGCTACTGACTGGTGCTCGAGATAACGTCGATTGACGGTCGCTTTCGAGACTTCATAACCAAATCCTCGAAGGGTCGCCGCAATCTCAGCAAACGTCAAGCCACGCTCGCGTAATTGAATAATCTCTTCAATCGGCACTTCGATTCGATGTCGCCCGCCTTGATCGTTATTTTGAATATTGCGCTGTGGGTTAAATCCGTTGGCGACGGCACGGCGCATCCCGCGAGAAATTTTAGCGTTATGAATCTTACGCTGATACTCTTCGACAACACTGACAATCTCCAATACCATCTTCTCGGCATCGGAAACGACATAGTCCGACGTCGACTGCATCGTCAGCAATCGCACGTCATGCTTCATTAGAGTATGCAAAATCGCAATCTTGGCATTCCCTCGTCCTAAACGACTGTCATCCGTGACGAGAACAGCATCGAGCTGAGAAGTGGATACATGGTCAAGTAAATCAAGTAGCCCTTGCCGATTGACTTCATAACCGCTCTCTTGCTCTGTGATGACATCTATGACGTCGGCCCCTAATCCCGAAGCCAGCTGCTGTAATTCTTCGACTTGCCGACTGAGTGATGTCTCTTGGGTAGACTTGTTCGTCGATACCCGGCAATAGATGACGACTCGCATCGCACCACTCCCTTTCATTGCATTCATTTGTTACGATACACAGTTCAAGAATAGTTCGCAATGAAGAACAATCACTCAGCGGCATACCATTTCATTTTTCGTTCGTTATGCTCTTCACGCTCTGCCATGATCTGTGCTTCGAGCGATTCCGCTTCGACGTACGCGACCTCTTGTTCAATCGTCCGCTCTGACGTGACGACCGGATCGACAACTTTTGGTTCCCCTCGCATTTCACCAGCCAAATAAAAAGCGAACATCCCGACCAAGAGCATCCCGACTAAAATGATTCCGTTGAGTGTGTCTTTCATGATTGAATTGCCTCCCGTATAAGAATATATGTTCGTTAGAACGTTTGTTCGTTTATCTGTTCTCATCATAAAACAAGAACCCGTGTTCGGTCAACACAAAAAAACGAACGAATGTTTGTACGCTCATGTGTTCTTGTGTTACACTAGACACATAAAGAATAGGATGCGATTGCAGGTTATTCGATTATATCGAGGTGAACATAATGAAAAAAATGTCAGCGCGACAACAACAGATTCTTGATTTCATCAAAGACGAAGTACGGGCTAAAGGTTATCCGCCTTCTGTTCGTGAAATTGGAGAAGCCGTCGGTTTAGCATCTAGTTCGACCGTACACGGTCATCTAGATCGTTTAGAGAAACGCGGATTGATTCGTCGAGATAAGACGAAACCTCGCGCGATTGAAATTTTGACTGACGATATGCCGTCAATAGAAGAGCAAGAGTCCGTCATGTACGTACCGGTCATCGGGAAGGTCACTGCCGGGACACCGATCACCGCCATCGAGAACGTGGAAGAACACTTCCCGCTCCCGGCACATATCGTCGGGTCAGATAATGTATACATGTTGTCTGTCTCTGGGGATTCGATGATCAACGCAGGCATCTTGGACGGGGACCGGGTGCTCGTGCGCCAACAGAGCACGGCCGACAATGGAGAGATTGTCGTCGCCATGACGGAAGAAGGCGAAGCGACCGTGAAGCGAATTTACAAAGAAGCTTCAAAGGTTCGCCTTCAACCGGAGAACGACGAGTTAGAAGCGATGTATTTTGACAACGTCTCGATTTTAGGGAAGGTTATCGGTGTATACCGGACGATTCATTAATGGCTAGTGGCAAGACCCATACCCGTACGAATCTCGTGGCAACCGGAGCACTCGCGGTTGCCACGCCTTTTCTTGAAATCGATGTTCCATTCTCTTTGATCATCGGCGCCATTATCGGTACACTCTGGCTCTCCCCGGACCTCGATTTAAAATCAGACGCCTATTATCGATGGGGACCACTCAAATTGATCTGGCTCCCTTACGTAAAGCTTATGCCGCACCGTTCGCTCTTCTCACACTTACCTGGTTTGAGTGATGTGATTCGGATTGCGTATATCGGCTTCCCGCTCGTGCTGATCTTGCCCTTCACGGCATACGAAGAGGCAATCCGCTCATGGGTGGACATTCATGGCATGTCTTTCTTTTTAGGGCTCGTGTTTGCGACGACACTGCATACGACGCTCGACTATACTTCAACGTTTTTCAAAAAAGCGTTTTAACCAACAAAGGACCACCTTCGTGAAGTACAGAAGGTGGTCCTTTGTTTTAATTGGAATGATAACGTGTTATAGAGTATCCATTTTATGAATGAAATGCTTAAACTAATACGACCCGATCTTTCCTGCACGCAAATTATCGAGATGAGTTGGAAGAAATCCGATATTGTCAAACTATGAAGGAGGAGAACTTGATGGTAAAAGCATTAAATGAGCTGATGGACTTTATCGAACAGCACTTAACGGAAGAACTCTTAGATTCAGAGATCACAAAAATCACCGGACTATCTGCTCATCATTTTAAGAGAATGTTTTCGTATATGTCAGGAATGACACTTCACACTTATATACGAAATCGACGGTTTTCTATCGCAAATGAAAAATTGGTTCATGGTTCAAGCGTAACAGAAATCGCATATCTCTATGGATATCAATCGGTCGAAGGGTTTTCCAGAGCGTTTCGAGATTGGTCTGGTCATTTGCCTTCTGAAGTCATGAAGAATCACATTCAAAAGTCGTTCCCTCGCTTCACGTTTTATATCGATATAAAAGGAGGAACATCAATGGAGTTCAAGTTAGAAGAAAAAGAAGCTTTTCAAATCGTTGGAGTTTCAAAGCGTGTCCCTATTCAATTCGAGGGAGTCAACGAAGAAATCATGGAACTCGCGAAGTCGATTACGGAACAGCAACGGGCTCACATGCATGAATTGGGCAATTTATATCCGCATCGTGCCTTGAACGTATCGTTCAACTTTGATGACGGTCACTTAGAAGAAGAAGGTTATTTGACACATATGATCGGTTTTGCCACGACAAGAGAAATTAAGTATGACGATGTCGAAGTGATCTCAATCCCAAAAAGTTTATGGGCAATCTTCCCGAACACTGGACCATTCCCAAGCACTCTACAAGAGACGATGGCAAGAACCTATGCAGAATGGTTACCTTCTTCGGGATACGCACTTCAAGACTTACCAAGCATTTCATTTAGCAAAATAGAAACAGGATATGACAACGTATATAGCGAGGTTTGGGTCCCTGTGAAGGTTAGAGAAGAGCCGGAATCATAAAGATATCTCCGCTATTATGATTTATCAAAAAGAGTATGGACAACCCAAATTGAGGGATGCTCCATACTCTTTAATGTATCTCTTCTATTTAGTAGAGCGTCATGTACTGATCGCGTTCCCACTCTGTTACTTGCATACGGAACATATCCCACTCGATTTCTTTCAACTCGAGGAAGTGTTCACCGATATGCTCACCAAGTGAGTCCATCACGACTTTGTCCGCACGAAGGACTTCGAGTGCGTCGAAGAGTGTGGCCGGGAGATCGTCGATTCCGTTTGCTACACGCTCTGGCTTGTCCATCACGTAGATGTTGCTATCGATTGGTTTAGGTGCATTCAAATCTTTTTCGACCCCGTCAAGACCTGAAGCCAAGAGGGCAGCAAGTGCAAGGTACGGGTTCGCCGCCGGGTCAACCGAACGTACTTCGATACGAGTCGAGAGACCACGTGCCGCTGGTACACGTACGAGTGGCGAACGGTTACGTGCGCTCCATGCAACATAGCAAGGTGCTTCGTAGCCTGGTACGAGACGCTTGTATGAGTTCACAGTCGGGTTACATACTGCCGTGAAGGCACGAGCGTGCTCCAAGATACCGGCTGTGAACGCGCGAGCTGTGTCTGAAAGTTCCATGTCGCCGTTTGGATCGTAGAAGACGTTTGTGTCGCCTTTGAAGAGTGACATGTTCGCATGCATCCCTGAACCGTTTACACCGAAGAGCGGCTTCGGCATGAACGTCGCGTGAAGACCATACTTCGCTGCAATCGTCTTAACGACGAGTTTGAACGTTTGGATGTTATCTGCCGTCGTGACAGCATCTGCGTATTTGAAATCGATTTCGTGTTGTCCTGGTGCTACTTCGTGGTGTGATGCTTCGATTTCAAAGCCCATGTTTTCAAGTTCGATGACGATCTCTTTACGGCAGTTCTCACCGAGGTCAACTGGTGCCAAGTCGAAGTATCCACCTTGGTCGTTGAGTTCAAGAGTCGGGCGACCTGATGCGTCTTTTTTGAACAAGAAGAACTCTGGCTCTGGTCCAACGTTGAACGCTGTGAAACCAAGTTTTTGCATCTTCTCAAGGTTACGCTTGAGTGTACCGCGCGGGTCACCGCTGAACGGTGTGCCGTCTGGGTTATAAATATCGCAAATTAAGCGAGCAACTTTTCCGCTGCCATCTGTCCACGGGAAGACAACCCACGTGTTGAGGTCTGGATACAAGTACATGTCTGATTCCTCGATGCGGACGAATCCTTCGATTGACGATCCGTCAAACATCATCTTGTTATCAAGTGCTTTGTCCAATTGACTGATCGGCACCTCGACGTTTTTGATTGTTCCGAGGATGTCCGTGAATTGAAGACGAATAAAGCGTACGTCTTCCTCTTGTGCGATGCGTTTAATGTCTTCTTTTGTGAACGTTTTTCTGGCCATGGTAAAATGTCCCCTCTCACATTGCGTAATGGTTGATGTGTGCGGCGTTATCGATAGAAACGTGAAAGCTCACCTTGAATGAGCGACGTCTTATTGAAACGACCGGCTTCTTGAAGCTGTGTTTTCAACAAATGATGTAACTCTTTTTCCGAAACCTTCGGTGCTTCACTGACCGGTGCGGTCGGAGCAGATGCTTCCTCCGCTTCTTTTTCACCTTCTTGCTCTAACATGTGGCGAATCGCCGCCAAGTTAAAGCCTTGATCAATGTAATCCTTGATTGCGAGTAGACGTTCGACATCATTAAAGGAATAAAGTCGTCGTTTCGATTCCGTCCGACTAGGCGAAATCAGACCCTGTTCTTCGTAATACCGAATCTGTCTACCTGTCAGTTGCGTCAAATCTTGGACGATTCCAATCGGAAACAACGGGTTGGAGCGACGAAATTGATCGGCCATCCTTACCCCTCCTTTTCTGTCTCACAATGTGAGAATAATATATGACAACAATCCTGTCAATAGATGTTAATAAAGTTAACATGACAGATTAGTTACAAATGTGTCGGCTGATTTTGGTCATTGAATTTGACCAATCCTTTACCGTGTAATTGGCTCAACGCCAACATGAGCGCGACTTTTACGTGAGCATACGTCAGACCACCTTGGACGTACGCTGTATACGGTGCCCGAAGCGGACCATCGGCAGACAGCTCGATGGATGATCCCTGAATAAATGTCCCAGCTGCCATGATGACGTCATCTTCATAACCTGGCATATAGGCCGGCACCGGTAACGCATGAGCATTGACCGGCGATGCCATTTGGATGCTCTGACAAAACGCAATCATCTTGTCGCGGTCACGGAACGTCACTGACTGAATCAAGTCCGTTCGTGGGGTCGTATAGTGGGGGTCTGTTTCGAATCCGATCAACGACAAAAGACTTGCCGTCAAATGCGCCCCTTTCAATGCTTGTGCGACTGTATGAGGTGCCATATAGAAGCCTTGATACATCTCTTGAAGCGAGTAGAGTGATGGTCCGGCTTCACTTCCGATACCTGGAGTCGTCATCCGGAACGAACAGCGTTCAATCAACTCTTTCGTACCAGCGATATAACCACCCGTCTTCGCCAATCCACCGCCTGGGTTCTTGATGAGGGAACCTGCCATCAAGTCAGCCCCGACATGCGTCGGTTCGATTGTTTCGACAAACTCACCGTAACAGTTGTCTACGAACACATATACATGCGGATGTGCCGCTTTGATCCGTTCGATGGCGACTTTGATTTCATCGACTGGGATACTGCGACGATTCGCATACCCTTTCGATCGCTGAATCCCGACTAGTTTCGTCTCAGGACGGATCCGTTCGATGACGCGGTCGATGTCGATTTCACGTTCCTCTTTTAACTCGACAGTATCGTAATGGACACCGAGTTCTTTCAACGAACCGCGACCATCGCCACGGATGCCAACAATCTCCTCAAGCGTGTCATACGGCTTCCCCGTGATATAGAGCAGCTCATCGCCTGGTAGAAGGACACCGAACAAGGCAATCCCAATTGCATGGGTACCGGAGATGATCTGCGGTCGGCATAGCGCGAGCTCGGCTCCGAACACATCCGCATAAATGGATTCGAGCGTGTCCCGGCCGATATCGTCATACCCATATCCCGTCGTCGGATTAAAATGAAAATCCGACACTTTATACTTTTTAAACGATTCTAGGACGCGATACTGGTTGAATTCGGCCGTCTCGTCAATCCTTTCGAAAAACGGTTTGACCCGTGCCTCCGCTTTTTTTACGAACGGCGCGAGCGCATCATAATGTTCAATCTTTTCTTGCCACATACTTACACCTCAAATTGTTTTAGCGTCGCGTATAGACGCGTGTCTTCTCTCATATAACCTACTAATTCGACAGAACCGTCATCTAAAAAGCTCTCTTCAAGACGATACATCGCCTCTTTGGCCGGGTGATAGTGTTCAAACGCCGTCACCGGGAGAATGACATGGACTTTTGTCAAAATGTCCGCAATCTTATCCTCGAGAGCACCTGTCAACGTCACGATATCTTCCGAGGCGATTGCCGAGATCAATAGCGGTCCGCCGACGAAGT
Organism: Exiguobacterium sp. s123; assembly: GCF_018617075.1. Taxonomy (GTDB): domain Bacteria; phylum Bacillota; class Bacilli; order Exiguobacteriales; family Exiguobacteriaceae; genus Exiguobacterium; species Exiguobacterium profundum. The sequence continues at coordinate 115,922 of NZ_JACSJL010000002.1, forward strand.
CTTCCGTGAGACGGTCTTTCTTATTATATACCTCGAGCTGAGGCACCTCACTCGCACCGAGTTCCTCTAATACCGCATTCGTCGTATCGATTTGATTCAGATAATGTGGGTTCGATGCATCGATGACATGAAGGATCAAGTCGGCACCGACAACTTCTTCTAATGTCGAACGAAACGCGGCAACGAGTTTCGTCGGCAAATCACGGATGAATCCGACCGTATCTGTGATCAGTACCTTCCCACCTCGCGGAAGTTCGAGCTCGCGCGTCAACGGGTCGAGCGTCGCAAACAATTCATCCTGCTCGTACGTGTCGGCATCGGTCAATCGGTTAAAGATTGTCGACTTCCCAGCATTCGTATACCCGACGAGCGCGACTTGGAATACCCTGTTTTCTTTTCGGCGTTCTCGGTAACGTCCACGGTGTGCGACTGTCCCCTCGAGCTGTTTCGTGATTTCATCGATGCGGCGCTTGATGTGACGACGATCCGATTCAAGTTTAGTCTCACCAGGACCACGCGTCCCGATTCCACCACCGAGTCGCGAAAGCTGTGTGCCTTGACCGATGAGACGCGGCAGCAAATAGTTCATCTGCGCGAGTTCGACCTGCAATTTCCCTTCGCGCGATTGCGCACGGCTCGCAAAGATGTCCAAGATGAGCTGTGTGCGGTCAATCAACTTCATCTCATCTGGGTCGTTCAAGGCGATGCGAATGTTTTTCGACTGTGCCGGTGTCAATTCGGCGTTGAAAATCAATAAGTCCGGCTCGAACTGTTCGACGAGCATCGCGAGTTCCTCGATTTTCCCTTTCCCGATAAAGGTACGACGGTCGATTTGTTGACGCTTTTGGTCGAGTCTGGCAACGACTTCGCCTTGCGCCGTGTCCACGAGTTCGACGAGCTCGCCCATCGACTGTTCATATGTCCAATCATCGGTACTAGGCAACTGACAACCGACGATGACAACTTTTTCACGTTCAATCATGTAATCCCTCATTCCATAAAGTCTCACCTTCCATCTTACCACGAATCAGCGTATCGAGAACGTCCGTTTGTGGTAGGATAAAGGAAGAAGGAGGCTCGACCATGACGAAACGAAGAAAAGACTACCCGCTCCCGGAATTTATTGAAACGTACCTCTATCATCTCGGCGCCAGCGGTCGTCAACCCTCGACGCTTAAGCGATATCGCTACGACTTGATTGACGTGCATAAATACTTTCACGACCACAATGTCGAACTGAACGAACCGACGGACTGGTTAGACGTTCCGCTCGAATCGTGGAAGACATTCGTGAATGACTTCTTAATCGAAGAGAAGCACTATCAACAGGCGACCGTCGCAAGAATCGTCACGGTCATCAATAGCCTGACTCAATTTTTAAATCCGCTTCGTAAAAAGATGCTTGCCTATTCCCAACCGGCACATACGTTGACAGTCGACCAAGTCGCACTCGAATCTGAATTCGACCGACTCGTTCAAACGATTCGTTCGACGAGAGGACTGAGTGAGAATCAGCTCCAAGCTCATCCTTATCTCGTCAATCGGAACGAACTGATTGTGACGCTTTTCTATAAATATGGATTACGTGTCCATCACATCATTCGTTTGCGAATGAGCGACTTGCATCTGGTCGATCACACCTTCGACGTGTATGATCGTCTCGGAAACCGTTTCACGTTGAAGCTGTCACAGGAAGATCAATCGTTGCTCATGAATTATTTGGCTGATATCCCGACCCCGGTACGACCACGTTGGTATTCAGAAGACCCGGTCTTCGTCTCATTCGATTTTGCCCGGATGACGTTCCGCTGGGTGTATGCGAAGAATCAACCGAAGCAATTGACGATCGTCATGATTACGAAAATGATGCGGCAGTTGAACGAACGAAGTGGACTCGCGCGCTCCGTCACGCCATCGATGCTTCGAAACGCCCATGTGTTGAAGACATATGCAGCCGATCTGACACCATCCGAGCGGATGAATATCACCTGTATGCATAAGGAATCTTCCCTCCGCCGGTATGAACAGGCGTATGAAGAGTTCGGAACTGAGTTATTTGAGTCAGACGAAAGACCCGCCCTCTCGTGAAGGGCGGGTCTTGGTCTGTACGATTTCAGGTTATCCAATGGTACGAAGACAACTTGATCCTTACCATCTATAGTCAATCGATTTCTAACCTTGAGGTTTATATAACTTCTCGACACTCATTAATGTGTTGTTCTCAAAAGTCGCCTTATAGATATCCGGCATGTCGAGTTCTTTCCAAAATTCATATCCATACTGTTCATCAAAGTAATTCAACATGAGAACCATAATATTTCCATGTGTGCCGAGCACCACTTTTTTCCCTTCGTATGTACTGAGCAGTGATATGAGAGCCTCTACCCCTCTAGATTGAGCCTGATCGTTCGACTCTCCCCCTTCCCATGCGAACGCAGGATTTTCCCAAACGGTCTCCATCGCGCTTGTAAAGTCTTTAGCCGGTTCTGAAGTCAAGGTTCGCTCTCTCAAATCATCCGACACTACAACGTCCTGTCCAAGATAATCCGCGATGCCTTTTACGGTTTGAACGGCTCGTTTATATGGACTCGAAGTCACGATATCGATCCCCTCATCGATTAGAAGGTTTGTAATTTCAGCAACATCATGCATTCCTTTCTCAGATAACGGTCTGGCGAATTCGTCTGGTGTATAGGTAGAATGTGCATGTCTGACAAAATATATGGTTGTCATTCAGTAGTCCCCTTTTAAAATGTCTCGTCGTTGTTTACATACGATGTCCAGCCTCATCAAAAGCTTTAGAATGATGGTTTAGCTGCAAAAATTCATGTTTCAACAACCCGTAGACGACATGATCGACGTAACGGTCATACAGCCACTCCGCATCTCGAATGACCCCTTCTTTCTTAAAGCCGAATCGTTCCGGAAGTGCCCGACTCTTCACATTCTCTGTCGCGACTCGGATCTCAATTTTATTTAGTTTCAAATCTTGAAACCCATACTCGATGATGGTCTCGAGCGCTTGACTCATGATGCCTTCCCCTTGAAACTCTTGTCCGAGCCAGTATCCGATTGTGCCACATTGGATACCACGATCGATTTCGTTAAATCCAATTGTTCCGGCCAGTGCTCCTTTATACATCAAAGCGAACGATTTTGGGTGCCCGCCCGTTTCAATCAACCCTTTAATTCGTCCCTCTATGTTCTGCTTCGAGTCTTCCACCGTCTCAATATAGTCGAGCCAGCCAAGCCACTCTCGCAAATAAGGCTTCGATGCAATCGTCAGCTCGAATAGTTCGTCCGCATCGTCTGTATTGAACATTCTCAGTGTGATATCGTCATTTAGTTTATACTCAAGCATCTGGTTCCATCCCTATCATTCATTATTTTTCAATTCACTTTCTTAAAGTAACCTACGCAATTGCTTCTTATCCACTAACTTTCCTGATATAACAATTTCACCCATATGATAAGTTTACAGAATTAATCAAATTTTGTATAATTATTTTAATATCATTTTATGAAGAGGTGAAAATGTGTAAAAACGATTCGTCTAACCTACCAAATTAAATAGATTCGGAGGAGATTTGTGATGAAATCGTTTTACACACTGCTCGTTAGCCAATGGCTCGCAAACATTGGCGATGTCCTATACATCGTCGCGCTCATTGCCTTGCTGTATCAACAAACTGGGTCCGCTCTCATGGCGGCCAGTTTCCCGATTGCCGTGACTGCCGGTATGACGCTCAGCGGACTCTTTTTCGCCCGCATCCTCAACCACTACTCGCTCGGGAAAACGCTCGTCCTGTCACAACTGATGAAGACGATCACCCTTGTTCTCGTTCTCTTCACGGATTCGATTCTTGTTCTCGGCCTCGTCATGTGGATTGCATTTCTCGATGGATTCGCACGTCCGATTCAAGCCTCATTCATCCCAAGTTTGGCGACGAATCGTCAACAAGCGAACAGCCTAGTTCAAGGTTCCAACCAGTTCATCCAACTCGCGATGTGGCCGCTCGGGACGATGCTCGTCTCTCTCTCGTCTAGCGCCTTTGCATTAATCGTTTCACTCGTTCTCTTCAGCCTTTCAACGGTTGTGACGATTTACTTCTATCAATCGCTTACGGAAGACATCGTCGATGATGGAACGGAGGAATCGATTACCTTACGCGATAGTCTTACTTATGTAAGAACGTCACCATTCGCTCGTCGTGTGACTTGGTTTGTGACGTATGAATCATTTGTCAACACGCTTTGGATTTCAGCGTTGCTTCTCGTCTATCTCGAGCGACATCTGCAAGTCGATACAGGCTGGTGGGGAACGCTTAACGCATCATTTTTGATTAGTATGATCGCGGCGAGTGCTTATCTTTATCGGTCTCGTCGAGCACCCTCGCTACCGTCGACTGCCGTCTTATCCATTGTTGCCGCTCTGTTGTTCGGCGTGACCGAGCATCTCGCGTTTGCGATTTTGGCGTTAGTGATTCAAGGCGCAGCCACACAAATCCGCATCATTCAGACGAACACCGTCATTCAAGAACAGATCTCGACTACACAACTTCCTTATGTGTACAGTGTGCAACAAACGGGATATGCCCTCGCATTCAGTATGGGAAGCTTATTGTTCGGTCTTCTTGCGGATAGGCTACCGATTGATTCGGTATACCTTCTCGGTGCATTTTTGACCCTTCCGTTAATCTGGATTGGGCGATTGACCGAACAGTCCATTTTGACCGCATCTTCTGTATAAGTAACAGGCGCCTTCTCAAAGAGAGGGCGCCTTATTTAAATGATTTTCTAACTGGTAGATTCTCCATTCTCACAATTGAAAAGACAACCTGTAGCGATTCATATCGTATACTAAAAGAAACAAATGATCGGAGTGATTTCCATGTCGAAACTTTCACAGGAAGAAACCATCGAGTTACTAAATACCTTAGAGTCTCGCTTTACCGAAAACGTTGAACGTCATCCTGACGCCGTCTGGTCAGACGTATTGGAACGAATTCAGATTAATCAAGATAAGTTGACCACCCTCGCTTTGATGGAAGAGACTGGCGGAGAACCGGACGTGATTCGACTCCCTAACGGAGACCTCGCTTTTTGCGACTGTTCAGCCGAGAGTCCGAGCGGTCGACGAAGTCTCTGCTATGACGAACCAGCTCTTGAGGCACGTAAGAAGAACAAACCCGCCGGAAGCGCGGTCGCCCTATCTGAACAGATGGGCATAACCCTTCTCGATGAAGAAACATACCGACACTTACAAACGCTCGGTGCATTCGATTTGAAGACGTCAAGTTGGATTCAGACACCGGACACCATTCGTCAAAAAGGTGGCGCCCTGTTCTGCGACCGTCGCTATGATCACATCTTCGTCTACCACAATGGTGCAGATTCCTATTATGCCGCTCGAGGTTTTAGAGGAATGATCACGATTTAAGCAAGGCATTGCGCCTTGCTTCTTTTTTATTGCAATAACCAACTAAAGACTTTCGGAATATATATGATGAAAAATAAGCTGACAGGAATCACTGCGAAAAGCCTTAATATCCACGTATATTTACCCTTGAACTTCCTGAAGTAGAACAGCAACGCACCAAACGCAATCGCATTTGCTGTCATATTCGGTTCTTCTATACCGTTCTCAATCCATTGTATGAAAAAATCTTCCATCCAGGAAAGGGTTCGAGAGCGAACGACTCGTTGAAACTCGGTGTAAGGTTGTATTTCAGCCTCACAAACCAGGCTCCTATATAGACAAAGATGAATAAGAGCGCGTAGCACATCAGTACAACGTTCCACAATTTCCCTTTCCAACCCTCACTCTGAAAGTACAAGACATACATCACAATCAAGACACTATAGATCACATTTATGATGAATGGTGGTGAAATCGTCAGAATCGAAAACGTCTCTCGATCTAATACTATTCCCACTTGAAAGATCCCTTGCTGAAACATAGCCTTTCCTCATTTCTGATATGTAATCTAAAACAAAATTACGGTAATTGAAATATTAAGAAATGCGCTATATTTCGATTTACCCCATCTGTGCTCTATCTGAATATACTCGATTTCATAGACCAATCCACTAAAAAACTGCAGACAGATTGTCTGCAGTCCTCGTTTATGCGTGTAATGTCACATTTAACTCTTCCGCGACCGTCTTGAACGCTTCGAGTGCCCGTTCGAGGTCGTCTCGTGTATGCTCCGCTGTGACGATGGTCCGGATGCGTGCTTTCCCACGCTCGACCGTCGGGAATGCGATACTCTGTGCGAATACGCCATGTTCCTTCAACTTGTCTGAGAATGAATGCGCAAGCGTCTCTTCGCCGAGCATGACCGGTGTGATCGGTGTCGTCGCATGTCCGATATCGAAACCGAGGTCACGTAGACCGTTCTTGAAGAACTCCGTGTTCGCCCATAGCTTGTCGAACAGCTCTTCTTCCTCTTTCATCACACGGATCGCTTCACGGTTCGCCGCCACGACTGCCGGTGGATGTGATGTCGAGAAGAGGAACGGGCGACCTTTGTGGATCAAGTAATCCCGAATATCTTGTGAACAGGCGACATAGCCACCTAAGACACCGATTGCTTTTGAGAGCGTCCCGACCTGTAGCGCGACGCGACCGTCCAATCCGAAGTGGTTGACCGTTCCACGTCCGTTCTTCCCGAGGACGCCGGATGCATGCGCATCATCGACCATGACCGCAGCGTCATACTTCTCTGCGAGTTCGACGATGGCCGGAAGCGGTGCGATGTTCCCGTCCATCGAGAAGACGCCGTCCGTCACGACGAGACGTGTGCGATAGTCCTGCGTCTCTTTCAACGCCTTCTCCAAGTCTTCGAGGTCGACGTGTTTATAGATACGTCGAGCCGCTTTCGTGAGGCGAATCCCATCGATGATTGACGCATGGTTGAGGGCGTCACTGATGACGACATCCTCCGGTCCAAGAAGTGCAGACAATACTCCGAGGTTCGTCGCGAATCCTGATTGGAAGACGAGTGAGGCCTCCGTATGTTTGAACTCCGCGAGTTCACGCTCGAACGCTTCGTGCATCTCGAACGTCCCGGCAATCGTACGGACTGATCCCGTTCCTGCACCGTAATGTTCGACCGCTTCAATCGCCGCCTGCTTCAGACGCGGGTGATTCGCGAGTCCGAGATAGTTGTTTGATGACAGCTGAACGAGTGACTTCCCATCGATTGTCACTTCATTCCCTTGTGCCGATTCGAGCGGGACGAGCTTACGGAACGTCCCTTGTTCTTTCATCTCATTGATTGCTTCTGTAATATGTTCAAATGCCATGTTGTTTCCCCCTTTAAGGTATTAAGACGACCTTTCCACATTTCCCTGCCCGCATGAGTTCGAACCCTTTTTCGAACTCTTCGAGCTTGAAGACGTGTGTGATGATCGGTTCGACGTCCAACTGACCCGTCGCAAGCATCGTCGAGACTTGACTCCACGTTTCATACATCTTGCGGCCCGTGATTCCTTGGACGCGGACCCCTTTAAAGACGACGTCCCGTGTGAGGTCGATGGCGACCGGACGAGCCGGAAGTGACAAGACGTTGACGTCCCCACCTGCCGTGACCATCTTAAACGCTTGATCGATGGCAATCGGGTGTCCGCTCATCTCACAGACGACATCGATTCCGTCTCCGTCGGTCTCACGCTCAATCAACTCGAGCGAATTCTCTTCTAAACTGTTGATGACGACATCTGCCCCCATCGCTTCGGCGAGTTTTAAACGATATGGATTGACGTCAATCGCATAGACACGACTCGCCCCTGCTGCTTTGGCGACACCGACCGCCATGAGTCCGATTGGGCCACAACCGACGATGGCGACCGATTTGGCTGACACGTCACTCGCCAACACCGTATGGACAGCATTCCCGAGTGGTTCTTGAATCGAAGCGAGTTTCGCTGGCATCGACTCCGGGTTCACCCATAGATTCTCTTCAGGCATGACGACATATTCTGCGAAACATCCTTGCGTGTCCACCCCGATGATTTTTGTGTTTTTACAGATGTGGTACTGACCGCGCAAACATTGCTTACATTGATGACAGACGATATGTGTTTCAGCAGACACCGCCTGTCCGACTTTGATCCGTTTCGTCCCTTCGCCGAGCGCAACGACCTCCCCCGAAAACTCATGACCGAATACGTACGGTGGTTTGACGCGACTTTGTGACCATTCATCCCATTCATAGATATGGACATCGGTCCCGCAAATCGATGTCGCTTTAACTTGAATGAGTACTTCTCCAGGTCCTGGTGTCGGAACTGGTACGTCGACCAGTTTTGCCCCAAACCCGGCCGTGTGTTTTTGAATCGCTTTCATTACTGGTGTCGTTGATTCCGTCTCTTTGGTTGACACAAGTTGTTCCATTGAAAACGTCCCCCTCTTGTTTCTCATGATCGAACGATACGTTCTTTATCATCTTGTCATAAAATGACGAAACTGAGAAGATAGAACGTCCGATTAACACAAAAAAAGAGGAGCCATCCGCGCCGATGGCTCCTCTTCACAAGAATAGGACCTATGTCCCGACCGCTCATCGTGGCTCAATGATGAGCTTGATGGCAGTACGTTCCTCTCCGTCAATCATAATATCGGTAAAGGCCGGAATGCAAATCAAATCGAGACCGCTAGGCGCGACGAAGCCTCGGGCAATCGCGACGGCTTTGATGGACTGATTCAGTGCACCTGCCCCGATCGCCTGTATCTCACACGTTCCTTTTTCACGTAGCACACCCGCTAAAGCACCCGCAACGGAGTTAGGGTTCGATTTTGCCGAAACTTTGAGTACGTCCATTCTTGTTTCCCCCTCGGGTAGGTTGTTCAATCAAACCAGACGGTCTGATCATCTAGGTGTATTCGTTCGATTTTTGTCGCTCGTTTCGTCTGATCATCGATTGTAATGAAAACTCCATTAAGTTGTTCCCGTCCCTCGGCAACTTCAAACCGAACTGGGAGTTGTGTCATAAATTTTTTTAAAACAACGGATGCATCCATGCCGAGTACCCCGTCAAGTGGACCGGTCATCCCGACGTCGGTGATGTACGCTGTTCCGTTCGGCAAGACACGTTCATCTGCCGTCTGTACGTGCGTATGCGTCCCGACTACGGCTTGAGCGCGACCGTCGAGATGATAGCCCATGGCGATCTTCTCGCTTGTCGCCTCAGCATGGACATCCACAAAGATCGCATCGACCTCATCCCGTACTTCTTCGACAAGACGGTCGACGGTACGGAACGGACAGTCAAGAGACGGCAAGAAGACATTTCCCATGACGTTGATCACGGCCAGTTTCTTCCCGTTTTGTTTCAATTTCATCATGCCGACACCAGGTGTCCCGCCCGGATAGTTGGCCGGACGGACGATGCGGTCGGCGTCGTCGATCCACTCAAAGATATCACGATTGTCCCACGTGTGGTTTCCCATCGTCACCCCATGAAAGCCGAGCTCTAAAAATTGTTGGTAAATCTTTTTCGTGAGACCACGACCGTTTGCCGCGTTCTCACCGTTGACGAGCATGAACGTCGGGTTATATTTGTCTTTCAAGCGTCCGATTTGTTTAGTCAATATATCACGACCGGGTTTCCCGACCACATCACCGATAAATAAAATTTTCATATAAAGTCCTCCCTCAAACAGAAAAAGCGGAGAAATTCTCCGCTTCGTTTACTTCGCATAATCGACGGAACGTGTTTCACGAATGACCGTCACTTTGATTTGTCCAGGATAATCGAGTTCATCCTCGATTCGCTTACAAATATCGCGTGCCATCTTACCGGCGACGACATCGTCAACGACATCAGGGCGAACGATAATTCGAACTTCACGTCCTGCTTGAATCGCATACGATTTCTCGACACCTTCGAACGACTCACAGATTGATTCGAGTCGCTCAAGACGACGGATGTAGCTTTCAAGCGTCTCTTGACGAGCTCCAGGACGCGCTGCTGACAAGGCATCAGCCGCTGCCACAAGTACAGCAATCGTCGATGTCGCCTCGACGTCCCCGTGGTGGGAAGCAATCGAATTGATGACGACCGGATGTTCTTTATATTTCGTCGCAAGTTCTACACCGATTTCAACGTGACTACCTTCGACTTCATGGTCGATCGCTTTCCCGATATCGTGTAAGAGTCCGGCCCGTTTCGCGAGCGTGACGTCTTCCCCGAGTTCGGCTGCCATCATCCCGGCAAGGTGTGCCACCTCAACCGAGTGAGACAAGACGTTCTGACCATAACTCGTACGATAGCGCATGCGACCGAGCGTCTTGACGAGGTCTGGATGGAGTCCGTGAATGCCGGCTTCAAACGTAGCTTCTTCACCGTATTCACGAATGCGTTCATCCACTTCACGGCGAGACTTCTCTACCATCTCTTCAATTCGAGCCGGATGAATCCGACCGTCTTGAACGAGTTTTTCAAGCGTCATCTTCGCGATTTCACGACGAACTGGGTCAAAACCTGACAAGATGACGGCTTCTGGTGTGTCATCGATGATGAGGTCAATCCCAGTCAACGTTTCGAGCGTTCGGATGTTGCGTCCTTCGCGCCCGATGATGCGACCCTTCATCTCATCACTCGGTAAGTTGACAACAGATACCGTCGTCTCGGCGACATGTTCAGCAGCATATCGTTGCATCGTGAGAGATAAGAGGTGTTTCGCTTTTTTATCCGCTTCTTGTTTTGCTTTTTGCTCGATTTCTTTTTGAAGGAGAGCAGCATCGTGAAGCGCTTCCTGCTTCGCTTCGTCCATGATGATGGTACGTGCTTCATCTTTCGAGAGGGATGCAACGCGTACAAGTTCTCGGCGTGCCTCTTCGTATAACTCCTCCACTTTGCTTTCGAGCGTTTCTGCTTCACGCTTGCGTTTTTCGAGTCCTCGTTCCTGTTCATCTAGCGAGTCCTCTTTCCGCTCGAGCATGTCTGCTTTGCGGTCAAGAAGCTCTTCTTTTTGAACGAGGCGATTCTCTTTCACTTTCTGTTCTTCGCGACGTTCACGCAATTCTTGTTCCGTCTCATTACGAAGTTGAATCATCTCTTCTTTTACTTCAAGCCGTGCTTCTTTTTGCATCGCTTCCGATTGTTGTTTTGCTTGCTCTACAATCTTAGTCGCTTCCGTCTCGGCACCTTGAATCTTCGCTTCGGCGATCGATTTACGCACAAAAAAACCTGCAACAAAAGCTATCGGCAAAAGGAGGATCAGAATAAGCCAGTATAGCCATTCCATCATGTTCACCTCCCTTTCGCAAGGTTATTTTATTTTTTAATAAGTGAGATACACGGGCAAGCCCGCGCATAACTTTATTGTACTTATTTAATAGGGAGAATGCAATGCACGGACAGGATAGAACTACCAATTGCCAAAAAAATTATACTAAAAAAATCTCACTCGAAAGAATTCGAGTGAGACGATGTGCTTATTCGTCATCGAGAAGTGAGAGGACTTCGTCGTCTTCGCCTTCGACCGTGACCGTTTTTTCTCCATTCAATCCGTAGTGATCTCGAATCTGTTGTTCGACCTCAGCTGCGATTGCTGGATTTTCTTTCATGTATTGCTTGGCGTTTTCACGGCCTTGACCAAGACGTTCTTCATTGAACGAGTACCAAGCTCCACTCTTTTGAACGATGTCGAGGTCTGCACCGATATCGATGAGCTCCCCTTCACGCGAGATCCCCTCACCATACATAATATCAACTTCCGCTGTTTTGAACGGAGGTGCAATCTTGTTTTTTACAATCTTGATCTTCGTACGGTTCCCGACCATATCTTGACCTTGTTTGAGCGTCTCCGCACGACGAACTTCAAGACGTACAGAAGAGTAGAATTTCAAGGCACGGCCCCCTGGAGTCGTTTCCGGGTTACCGAACATGATCCCAATCTTCTCACGGATTTGGTTGATGAAGATGACAATCGTTTTCGACTTGTTCGTCGCACCAGACAACTTACGAAGTGCTTGAGACATCAAACGAGCTTGAAGACCGACGTGCGAGTCTCCCATTTCCCCTTCGATTTCGGCTTTCGGTACGAGTGCCGCAACCGAGTCGACGACGAGGATATCAACTGCTCCCGAGCGAACGAGCGCTTCAGCGATTTCGAGCGCTTGCTCCCCAGTATCCGGCTGTGAAAGGAGCAACTCATCGATGTTGACCCCAAGATTTTTAGCATACTTCGGATCGAGTGCGTGCTCGGCATCAACGAATGCTGCTTGACCGCCACGCTTTTGGACTTCTGCAATCGCATGAAGGGCAACCGTCGTCTTACCTGAAGATTCTGGTCCGTATACTTCGATGACACGACCGCGTGGATATCCACCCGCACCGAGCGCGACGTCGAGGGCGATTGACCCTGAAGGGATGACCGATACTTGTTGGTCTGTATTTTCACCAAGGCGCATGATTGAGCCTTTACCGAATTGTTTTTCAATCTGGCGCAATGCCATTTCTAACGCTTGTTTACGATCACTCATAGATAAATGAGCCTCCTTTAATTGATACTCTTATTATACGTGAACACTGTACGATACACAAGTTTTTTACGAACATTTATTCGCCTTTTTTGATTCGTTGAATGAGGGCCCATAATCCGTCCTTCGCGGCTCGCATGCGGATGATATTCCGTTCTTGATGGGGATACGTCCGCTCGATGACTTCTATTCCGTTTGGTGTCTTCACTCCGATATAGACCGTACCGATCGGACGACCCGAATTCGATGTCGGTCCTGCCTCTCCCGTGAAAGAGAGGGCGTAGTCGGCATGGGTGGTCTTTGACAATCCGTCCACCATCTCATAGGCAACTTCTTTTGAGACGACTGAGTGCTGTTCAATTGTATCAAGCGAGACCCCTAAATACCTATTTTTTAGCTCATCCGAATAGGTCACGACTCCACCTAGAAAGACGACTGAAGCGCCAGGTGTTGATGTAACCATCGATTGTACCTCACCGCCGGTCAACGACTCAGCAACAGCGAATGTTCGATTCAATCTAGACAATGTTTGGACAAGGTGTGATGCAATCGTCTCATCGTCAGAGCCAAAGTAGTACGAACCGACCCGTTTCAGGATTTCAGTCTTCACTTCTTCAATCATCTGACGCGCGGTCACCTCGTCCGTCGCACGGGCACTGATCCGAAGTCTTGCCTCTCCCGTCTCGGCGTAGGGGGCAACGGTCGGATTCGAACCATCCAATAAGTCCTTCACGGCATCATCGAGAGCGGATTCTCCAATCTCATAAAACCGTAATGATTCTGAGACGAGCGTCGCTCCTGATAGTTTCTTAGGAAACGTCGCCTCGACCAATGCTTTCATCTCACGTGGCACACCCGGTAAAAGCAACCACGTCGTATCTCCGGCAATCCACATGCCCGGGGCAAGCCCGACCGGATTTGGTAATACGTCTGCTCCGCTGAGCACGTCGGCTTGGCGAGCGTCCCCATCGTTCATCAATCGATTTCGTGACACGAGGAAACGTTGAATCGTCTCATACGCTTCCTCATCTCGCACAATCGGACGTTCGAGTAAGTCGGAAAGGACCGCCTTTGTGACATCATCCGCCGTCGGACCGAGTCCACCCGTGACGATGACAAAGTCGGAACGACGACGGGCGATTTCAAACGTCTCTCGCATTCGTACCGCGTTATCCCCGACAACTTGATGATACAAGACCGGCACACCGTACTTCGACAGTTGTTCTGATATGTAACTCGCATTCGTATTGACGATTTCCCCTAAGAGCAACTCGCTTCCTACCGCAATGATTTCGGCTCGTTTCATCTCATTTCCTCCTCAACTTCAAAAAAAAGACGAGCTAGATCAACCAACTCGTCTCTGTCGACTTACATCGACTTCACAATAATCTTATAGTTTTGTGCGAAATATTCGGCACCTGAGTAAATTGTAAGTACGAGTGCCAACCACATCGCCCATTCGCCAAACGGGATCCCGACATAGCTAAAGATCGGGTTACCGAACAGTAAGAAGATGATGGCAAAAAGCTGCACCCACGTCTTCGCTTTTCCAGATTTCCCGGCCGCGACGACAATCCCTTCATCGGCAGCGACGAGACGTAAGCCTGTAACCGCAAATTCACGTGATAGAATCACGACGACGACCCACGCCGCGACGAGATCCATCTCAACGAGCAACACAAGGGCCGCCGTGACGAGCAGTTTATCTGCGAGCGGGTCCATAAATTTACCAAAGTTCGTGACTAAGTTATGCTTACGGGCCAAATGTCCGTCTAACCAGTCTGTAATGGCCGCAATCGTAAAAATCACACCAGCGATAAATTGGTGCATCGGGATATCAGCGCCTAAAAAAGCGATGTTTCCCCAATCAAAATCAACAGCGAGTAAGACGACGAATACGGGGATCAAGACCACGCGTAGCATCGTCAATCGGTTAGGTAGGTTCATATAGAACGCCTCCTCTTAGAAGGAGAGTCGACTTATTCGGCGTCGACTCTCTTTACAAAAATATTTTGTGTGACCGGAGACTCTTGAAGCTCGAGCTCACGACCGTTGACGACGATTTTCTCAACGCCTGCGATGAGTCCGATTCGAATACGCAATGTGTCCGTCTCGGCATCTTCAATGACAATCGGATTCTGTTTCGACTGGTTCGGATACTCCGGTGCGAGAAAGGCTCCTTCTAACGACGTATCACGAACACCCACGTAAGAGGCAGGTGACTCCTTCACATAAATCTCGGTCGACAGTTTCTCGTTCGTCGCGAGTTCATAAGTGATGTCCGCCCCATTCGACTCCTTCACCGCAATCGGACCAGATTCCGCTGGCGGTTCTTCTTCGGTCGGCTCCTCTTCAGTCGGTTCCTCCTCGACCGGTTCATCAGCCGGGACATCCTCATTCTGGTCGACTGTGACACCAGAACTTGGCGGTTCGGCAGGACTTGCATCCTGACCACCGAAGTCGATGCTTCTCACTGCGAAATAAATCGCGGTGATGAGCAAGAAGACCGTGAGAACGAGGAGAACTTTCGGAACCCATCTCGAGACCCGACTTGTCGACTCGGAAGCCTTCGAATACGTTTTCTTCCGAGAGAGTTGAACAGACGGCTGTGCCTCGATGACCGGTAAATCTTTTGCATATGTCTCGTATAATTCATCCACATCAAGGCCGAGCGACTCCGCATACGTCTTAATGAACGCCCGTGCATAAAAAGAGCCAGGGAGATTTTTGTAATCACCTTCCTCGATTGCGATGATATAGCGCTTTTGAATCTTCGTCGTCTGCTGGATTTGGTCGAGCGTCAATCCGCTCTCCTCACGCTTTTGTTTCAAAAAAGTCCCTAGTTCTGTCACAGGGGTCCACACCTTCCATTCACATAATTATTCAAACCATTCTGACTCACGATGCGTTTCTTGTGGGATGATGATCGTCTCATCCGGATTGTTTCTCAATTCAATAATATAATCAAAGTCTTCATACACGCAATCGGTGTTTCGGACGTACAGGTCAGGGTGTTCGATGACTTTCACGGCCGGCAACCGCATGACTTCACGAATGAGCTGGCGATGTCGTTCATCCATCGTTCGGGTAGAGACGGCACCATCAATTATGTATACGTGATCGCCTTCCCGTTCCTCTTCAAATAATGAGGTCCGAACGGTCTGTTTCATCAGTGTCGAGGAAAGAAACAACCATCGTTTGTTCGCACACACACTAGCTGCGACGATGGACTCCGTCTTTCCGACGCGTGGATTTCCACGAACACCGATTAACAAATGGCGTTCTTCCTTCATCAGTTCCGCAACGAAATCGACGAGAATGCCCAAATCTTCACGGACGAAGCGAAACGTTTTTTTGTCATCACTATCATGGTCGATATAACGACCGTGACGGATTGCAATCCGGTCTCGTAACTTCGGACGGCGCAATTTGATGACGGCAATAGCTTCCATCCGCTTTAAAATATGCTCGAGTCGATGCACATGATCGGCGGCAGGTGCTTTGAGCAACATTCCCCGTCGCTGCAAATCGACCCCATTGATGGTGACGATGGAGATTTGAAGCATCCCCATGAGAGATGCGATGTCTCCGAGGATACCCGGTCGATTCTGACACAATTCATATTCGAGATACCACTCTTCGAATTTATGTTCCATCCCCAACCATCCTTTCGAGCGAGTTCGCTACCTTGCCTATTTTAAATTATTTTAGAAGAATTGAAAAGAACAGGTTTATTTACATGGATCGGATCATTGCCAACCGCCGTCGACGCGTATCACCGTGCCCGTCATATACGAGGCGTCCGGTGAACACAAGAAACGGATCGTGTTGGCCACGTCCTCTGCCGCACCGAGACGTCCAAGTGGAATGTCATCGATCACGGATTGTTTCGACTCTTCTACCGTATCATTCATTGGCGTATCAATCCACCCCGGTGTCACCGCATTGACTCGAACATTGAACGGGCCGGCTTCTCGTGCGAACGCCTTGACGAAGCCGAGCTGTGCCGCTTTGACGGTTGAATAAAACACCTCAGCCGCCGCACCGACCTCTCCCCATACACTCGAGACGATCACGATATCCACGTGATGATCGTAAGGCTTCCTTGCTACGACGGACTGGATGAGTCGGATCATTGCCCGAACATGAACATCGTACAGCCGGTCGAGCTCATCCATCGACTGGTCGACGACGAGACCATGGAGCGCATGTCCGGCCACATATACAATTCGGTCGATGTCCAGCATATCCTGTACCCATGACTCAACAGCGTCACGGTCTGTTAGGTCACAAGGGAGAATTTCTGCCGAAAGATTCTCTTCATCTATCAAATGACGGAGTCTTTCACTACCTTCGTTCGCATGCAAAATCAGTTCATCTTCACGAAAAGCGAGCGAGACGGCACGTCCGATGGTACCGCTCGCTCCAACAATCAATGTCTTCATGGTTTTTTGACGATGCATACCGTTCGTTGTTCATGGCGGAACAAGCGCTCGTATGCTTCGTATAGTTCGTCGAGTGTGATGGCATCAATCAAAGTCGGGATTTCAAACAAATTCCCATCATTGAGTGCATATCGAGAGAACTGATTTGCGATGAACTCAGGTGAGTTCAATGCTTTCAAGAACTGCCCTTGCATCATGCGTTTCTTCCGGTCGAGCGTCTCTTGACTCAACTGAAGTGGACGTTCTAACGCCTCCGTCACACGGCCGACAAACGCATTTACTTCCGACGTCTCCATCGACAAGGCGGCAAAAGCGAACGTCTCCTCTGACGTATAGTCAAACGAGAAGGCATCGTCAATCAATCCTTCAGCATAAAGTTCTGTATAAAGAGGAGCTGTCGTGTCGAAGAGCGCATGCATGAGCAATTCTACTGTCAATTCTTGCTTCAGACCTGCTTCCCCAGCTTGTGGTACATCCTTATACCCAATCATGACTTTCGGTACAGAGACGTCCATCTCGATGACCCGTTCTGACAGACGAACCGTGGTCGGTTCATCTACTGTCTCACGAGCACTCAATCGTGGTGTCTCAAAAGATTTAGCTGCTTGATTATCTCGAATCAAGGCAAACATCTCATCCGGTTCGATATTCCCGACGACGAACAATACCATGTTGCTCGGATGATAGAACGCTTGATGACAGGTGTACAAGTCTTCCGCCGTGATCTTTGAAATCGATTCGATTGTACCCGCGATATCAATCTTGACGGGATGTGTCTCGTACATCGCCTCAATTAAACCAAAATACAAGCGCCACCCCGGATTGTCTTGGTACATTTGAATCTCTTGACCGATGATCCCTTTCTCTTTCTCGACCGACTCTTTCGTGAAATAAGGGGTCTGGACGAAATCGAGCAGCGTTTGTACGTTTTCTGAAATCTTGGACGTGGCACCGAACAAATAAGCAGTCCGTGTGAATGACGTGAAAGCGTTCGCTGACGCTCCTTGACGACCAAATTGTTGGAAGACGTCACCATCTTCTTTTTCGAACATCTTATGTTCTAAGAAATGCGCGATACCATCGGGAACCTCGACCCAGTCTTCTAGTTTGAAGCGTCGGTCAATCGATCCATATTTAGTCGTGAACGTCGCGAATGTTTTTTCATATCCAGTCTTTTTCAATAAGTAAACGGAGAGGCCATTGTCGAGAACGTGATGATGTAACGTCTCTCCGACGTTAGGAAAGTCTAGTTTCATGCTTCTCCTCCTTTCAAGCAATAAACCGCTTCGAGTACCATTTCTTTCGCAAGCGCGACGACATGATCTCGCGTCGTGTTCTCAATGATCGTCATCTCTTCGTCTAACGAGAACGGACGAACGTCTGCCCCACTCATCCAAGCAATCAATTGACGTGGACTGTCTCCAAGTTGACGACGTTGATGGAACAACAACTCTTTCGTCTGTTGCAACGTCTCATCCTCAAACTCGCCCGCTTGTAAAGCGTTCAATTGCTCTTCGATGATCTGTTCGGTCTTTTGTTGGTTCGACGCATCGATACCGGCATAGACGAACAACTTCCGACTGAGGGAACTATATTGTGAGGCGGCATAGTACGCCAAGCTCTCCTTTTCACGCACATTCATGAACAGCTTCGAGTGAGGGAATCCACCGAACAGTCCATTCACGACCTGCATGCGAATCGCCGCTTCCGTTCGTGGGTCGACATCAAGCGAATAGGCGAGATGGAGCTTGCTTTGTTTAATGTCTTGATGTTCTTCCAAACGCTTGAACTCTCCTCGACTCGCTTCTGGTAACAGGCGTGGTCGACGTGTCCCAAGAGATTCCAATGGATTGAAAGCGTGTTCGACTTGCTCACGATTGACATCCCCGACGACATAGATGTCGACACGGTCATGTTGAATCATCGATTGATATGCCGCATACAATGATTTTGGTGTGACATGGTCGAGTTGCTCAAGCGTACCGAGTGACGGAATCGCAAGCTCTCCTCCGAGCATTTCTTGTAGACGCTGTTGGGCGAAACGCATTTTGTCATCATAGACCGATTCGATACGCTGACGTTGCAATCGACGTTCCTGCTCGACGATGAGTGGCTGAAACGCCCCATCGTATGCGTTCGGACGGAGGAGAACGTCTTCGAGTAACTCGATTGCCTGACTCAATACGTCTTCTCCGACAAGATGATCGTTGACGACTTCGAGTTGGAATTGGATGACGTGCTCCTTTCCGATCTTAGATGCACCAGCATATAAGTTTGTGTCATACAACTCCTCTAGCGGTGTGTGAAATAACTCAATGGACGGATACGTCGCCGTCGATTTCTCCATGATGAACGGGAGCAATGCCCGATCTGCGACCGTCTCCGCCGATAATGGAGCGGCGAATGACACGAGACAAGTCGTCGTTTTAAATTTCTTGGTCGGATAGACCGAGTAGTGCAATTGATGTTGGAACTGAACGATACCTTTCATCTGCCGATCACTCCTTTTTTCGTTTTGGTTGAAACACGGCAGCGCCGCGCGCATATTCTTGATCCGGCACCCCTGCCACGACGTTCGCGTAACGGGCAACCGTAAATAAATAATCACTCAAGCGGTTAAAGTAAGGCAATTGCCGGTCGGCGACTCCGAGAGCCGCTAAGTCACGCTCGACCCGTCGACAAACGGTACGAGCCACATGTAAGCTAGCTGCGGCAACGCTGCCGCCAGGAAGGATGAAGCGCACAAGTTCCGGACAGGACTCCTCCCACTCATCCATCCATCGTTCTAGTTCCGTCACGATCGACAAATCGACCATTTTTGGCGGTGCCTCAGCATACATCAGCTCCGATCCGAGGTCGAACAAGTCGTGCTGAATCTTCGTCAGCTGTATTCGGAGCGTCTCATCCTCTTGATGCGCGATGGCGAGTCCAATCTGACTATTCAACTCATCGAGATGACCCATCGCTTCAATCTGAGGATGGGATTTCTCGACACGACTACCGATTAATGATGTTTCACCCTTGTCGCCCGTTCGTGTATAACGTTTCATTCGACTCCCCCCTTAAAATGCCACAAATGGTGACTCAAGCGAGTCACCATTACGAGTTGTGTGGTTGTTCAAATGGTAAGTAAATCTCGAAGGTGGTTCCGACCCCGAGTGTACTCGATACGCTCACTTTTCCGTGATGGGCATCGACCACATTCTTCACGATCGCGAGTCCGATGCCTGTCCCTGTCTTCGAACCACTGGTCCGGGCTTTATCGGCTTTATAGAATCGCTCGAATACGAACGGCAAATCCTCTTTAGGAATTCCGTGACCTGTATCCGTCAACTGAATCCGTAGCCCGTCCGTCTCTTCTGTGGCCTCAATCCGAATTTCTCCAGAATCGGTATGCGCGATAGCATTGCCAATCAAGTTGGTGAACACTTGCTCGAGACGATCGCCATCCGCCTCGATGAGACGGTGCGGGGCGTCGGTCTGTAAACGAATCTCTTTTTCAGATGCCATCTGATTGAACTTTCGCATGACTCGGGGCAAGAAATCACCGATATCAAACGAAGTGAAATGCATCGTCTCTTTACCCGATTCGATGCGTGCCAAATCCAACAAATCATTGACGAGTCTTGCCAAGCGGAGCGATTCATCGTAGATGATAGAGGCGAACTCTTTCGTCGCCTCGTCACTCTCAGTGATGCCATCGATGATTGCCTCTGAATACCCTTGAAGCGTCACGAGCGGTGTCCGGAGTTCATGGCTAATGTTCGCCACAAAATCGGTCCGCATCTTATCGAGTCGATGACTTTCTGACGTATCCCGGATAACAACGACAGCACCCTCGAAATCGTCTTCTCCGACGAGTGGTGTGACTGTCAGTGTATAGTATCGCTCATCCTGTTTCACTTCGATCGTCTTTTCAGACGTCCCCTCCATCACTTCCTCATAAAGAGACAATACGACTTCATGTGGTTGCCCATCTTGAAGTAATGGACTCGCTTGCGGGTTCGTGACAATCACGTTTGCATGACGATCGAGTGTGATGACACCGTCTGCCATCGAACGAAGAATCGACGCAAGTTGCAGCCGTTCCCGGTCAAGGGCATTCACATATTTCGAAAGCTGACTGCTCATTGCGTTGAAAGAAGCAGCGAGTTCGCCAATCTCATCCCTTGTCTTCGTCTCCAAACGTAAATCAAATTGCCCCTCTCCCGTCTTATTGACTGCATCCCGCATCGCTCGGAGCGGTGCCGTGATTCGTGTCGACAAGAAGAAAGCGAAGACGGTCGTGACGATGATGGCCGAAGCGACGGTCCAAAGAATGATGGTCCGTGCTCCCGCGTTCGCACTCGAGATCGCATCGAGCGGTTCGAGCAGGTAGAGCGTATACTGTCCTGTCGATAAGGAGAAGGTCGTCCGATACGCTAGCGCGGCCTGGTCGTCAAAAGATGAGAAATTCCCGATGGCCGTCTCACCGACCGCCTGATAAGTTTCCCAATCCTGTCGTTCAAGTTCTACCATCAAGCCATCCACTTGATTCCCAAAATTCGATCGGGTCGTCCCGTTCTCTAAGATATAGTTAGCCCCGTACACTTCGATGATTTGATCAATCGTCTGGGACGTGTCACCTTCATTCAACAAAACCGATTGGACCTGTCCACCGAGCTTGGCAAGATGGCCTCGTTCCTGGTCGATATGAAAGGAATTAAAAAATTCAAGCATCAACACCGAGACGATGAATAAGATGACACTGACCAAAACGAGAATCGTCAGCCACAGTTTCGTGACGATGCTGTTTCGACGAATCATCATTCACTGGCAGCTTCGAACTTGTACCCGACACCCCATACGGTCGTGATCATATGCGCCGCGTCCGGTGAGACACGATTCAATTTCTCACGAAGACGTTTCACATGCGTATCGACGGTCCGAAGGTCTCCGAAAAATTCGTAGTTCCATACTTCTTTTAACAACTGCTCTCGTGAAAAGACTTTATCCACCTGTTTTGCGAGGAAGAACAATAACTCATATTCTTTTGGTGTGAGGGCGATTTCCTCGCCGTCCACCGTGACGCGGTGTGCATCATTATCGATTGTCAGATGTGGGAAGACGATCAAATCCTTCGACTTCTCACTCGTGTGCATGAACTTCGTCGAACCAGAGCGGCGAAGCAATGCTTTGACGCGGAGCACGACTTCACGCGGACTGAACGGCTTGACGATATAATCATCCGCCCCGACTTCGAACCCTTGGACACGGTCGATTTCTTCACCTTTCGCCGTGAGCATGATGACCGGAGTCGCTTTCGTCTTCCTGAGTTCTGTACATACTTCAACCCCATCCATCTTTGGCATCATCAAATCAAGCAAGATCACGTCGTATTCGTTTTCAAGGGCAAGCGCGAGCGCCTCTTCGCCATTGACCGCTTCTTCAATCACATACTGTTCACGTTCTAAGTACATTTTCAAAAGTCGGCGAATTCTCTCCTCGTCGTCGACTACTAAAATCTTCGTTTTCTCAGCCATACCTAAAACCCTCCTAAGACCCATTACGAGTTGTAGCGAATGTTGCACAATTGTGAACATTCCACTCTCTGCCATAACTATACCACTCTATTATTTCGCTTCACAACGATGATTTGATGGACCAAATGAAAAAGAAGTCACAATTGTGACTTCTTTTACGTCAGGCATATGAATGCAGACCGGCGATGACCAGGTTGACGAAGACGAGGTTGAACATGATGATGGCAAATCCACCGACACATAACCAGGCCGCTTTCGTTCCTGTCCAGCCACGCTGAATGCGCATATGCAAGTAATAGATATAGATCAACATCGTGATGAGGGCCCAAACTTCTTTCGGGTCCCATCCCCAGAAACGGTTCCAGGCAATCTGTGCCCAAATCATCGCAAAGATCAGACCACCCAGGATAAAGACCGGTAATCCAATCGCGACCGAGCGATAGCTGATTTCATCAGCGAGGTCGAGGTCGACTTTTTTCGCAAGGGGTTGAAGCGCTTCAGCGACACGTTTGCGCAAGATGACAAAACGGAGCAACACGTAAATCACAATTCCGCCGATGACCGACCAGATGAGCGTGTTCAACTTGAGTGTATTGATCCAGTTCGGGAGTT
This sequence comes from Exiguobacterium sp. s123, assembly GCF_018617075.1. Classification (GTDB taxonomy): domain Bacteria; phylum Bacillota; class Bacilli; order Exiguobacteriales; family Exiguobacteriaceae; genus Exiguobacterium; species Exiguobacterium profundum. The sequence continues at coordinate 138,992 of NZ_JACSJL010000002.1, forward strand.
CGAGTGACAAGCCACTCGCGCCAGACACGAGTTGTGCCCCTTCTGGGACGAACAAGATCGGCATGAAATATTCATACGTCTCTGCTTGACCGCGGTCGTTCGTGAACTCGACGACACCTCCGGCACCAATCCCCTTGAATAACATCGAGACGATGATGAAGCCGAGCGTGCACATGAGGACAAACATCGTCACTTCGAGCCACGTCCGTGACTTAGACTGTTCTTTCATCGATGTTTCGTTCAATAAGAAAATGAGGCCCGATGCAAAACTGATTGCCAAAATCCCTTGTCCGAGCGCAGCCGTCGTAACGTGAATTTTCAGCCATACACTGTTGAGTGCCGGGATGAGCGGTGCGACCTCACTCGAGAACATTGAGGCGAAGGCGATGACGAGTAACGCCACCGGCATCGCGAACAAGCCGAGTACATCATTTTTATAAATTCCATATACGACGAGGAACCCAAGTACCATCATCATACCGAAGAACGTCGTATATTCGTACAAGTTTGATACCGGCGCATAGCCGACACCTGCCCAGCGCATAAAGAAATATGTCATTTGAGCGACAAAGCCGATGATTGCCAAGATAAAGGCGTATTTCCCATAGGCAACACGGTTGACGTTTCGATCTTTACGCATACCACTGACGGCAATCGTAAAGAGAACCGTCGAGATTGCGTACAGGAAGAACGCGATAAACAGCATTCGGCTGCTCCATTCAATCCATTCCATCAAGATTCCCCTCTTTCATCTGTTGACTCGTTCTCCGACTTCTCTGTGAATCTCGCCTGGTCTTCCCACATCGGTAAGCCAGTTTGTTCTAATAGCGGCGACACTTCACGACGGAGCGAGGACGGGTTTTTATTCGTAAAACCGGCGACAAGCACGCCCTCTTCATGACGACGGATCCAAACGCGACGGTGTGGCCAGTACATGCCCATCGCAATACCGATCATAAAGATCGTGGCACCGACGATCAAAATCGGATAGGTGGAGTCACTCTTCACACGTAAACCACTCGTGCTCGCCATCTCTGTACCTGCAAACTGGACATCGTAGCGGTTCTCTTCATCAGCGACATTCAGACGAATGCCGATCAAATTCGACTCCGTTTCTCCTTCAGGTGATTCAACGTTGAAGAAGAAGGCCGGATTCAGTGCACGTGGTGATTTCGTATTCGGTTGTCCATCTTTCACTTCAAAGTCTGGATACAAATCTTTTAACGTGACGGTGACCCCATCGAGCTCATAAGACTTCTCCGGATTCTCCAAATCAACTTTGAACGGACCATATTCGTCGCCGGTTTCTTTATCTGCCAACATGAACGACATCGATAAGAACTCTGGACGACTTGAATATTGTTCCTGATACACTTCAAATTTATCGAACTTAAACGGGTGGTTGACTTTCGTCGAACCGACATCGACTTGTTCGAGTTGCGGCGATCCGTCCTCGTTCGTTCCCGTCTTTTTGAATAACGTCAACTCTGTCTCATAATTTTTCGGAACGGCTCCTGCTTTTTCAATGGCGGCCGCAAACTTCGCGTCCTCTTCATTGTTCTCAGGGTCGTACAATTCAAGAATGAACTGGTCGTTCCGTAAGTAGTACTCGCCGTCAGTCGCCTCTAGCGACACCGTTTCGCCTTCACGCACCCATTCGAGCGTATCCGTATGGAATGCAGGGAACACTCGCAGCATCGCCCCTAGGAAGAAGATGACAAGTCCGAGGTGGTTGACGTACGGACCCCAACGACCAAACCGGTGTTTCTCTGCTAACAGAGCATCGCCGTCCCGTTTGACGGTATATCGTTTCTTTTTAAGTGCGACTGCGATCTCGTCAATTTGAGCCTCCGTCCCATCACCTTGTCCGAAGAGACGTTGCCCCTTCATAAAACGTTCTGTCCGTCTGACCGGTTGTTTTTTAAGCGCCTTATAGAGCGGAACCCCACGGTCAATCGACACGACGACGAGTGAGAGCGTCAACATGACAATTAGACCGATGTACCACCACGATGTGTATAGGTTATGGAATCCGAGGGCGTAATAAATAGAACCCGGTGTTCCATACTCCTCCATATAATATTGCTCAGGCGGTAATTGTTGTGGGATGTACATCTCTTGAGGAAAGATTGTTCCGATTGCCGAACCGACAATAATCAATGCAATTAACCACAACCCCACTTTGACCGATGCAAAGAAGTTCCACACACGGTCAATGATCGATTTCGGACGACGCTTCGACCGTAAATCAGCGCCTTCGTATTTCATATCTAGCATCTGTGCGTCCCCCGTTCGCTTACAATGACTTCTCGGCTAGCTCCATCAATTTCTCTTTCGTGAGTTCACCTTCATACTTTTCAATTACGTTCCCTTCACCATCGATGACGAATGTGACGGGTAGGTTATAAATGCCATACGCTCCTTCGACTTCGCTCTGGGTATCCATCAAAATCGGATAGTCGAGCCCGACACCAAGGTCGTTGATGAAATTATCGACACGAAGCGGTGTCTCTCCGACGTTCACGGCCCAAAAATCGACACCCATGTCTTGAAGTGTCGCATAGTTTTCTTGTACGACCGGCATCTCTTTCTTACACGGTTCACAGAACGTACCCCAGAAGTTCAAGAGCATCCCTTTCCCTTCATAGTTGTCTCGCTCATACAAGGTCGAACCGTCGAGTGTGACGAGCTTGAAGTTCGGTGCCTCGTCGCCCGCCTCGATGCGTCCATCGTTACCCGCTTGGTCGAATGTTTGCATGATCGTAACCGCTCCCGCGAAGAGAACGACCGTCATGATCATCATCCGCCAAAATGACCTCTTTTTCTTTTTTGCGACCGCTTGTTCCATCCGGTCGTTTTTTTGTTGATCTTTTGTCATCGTTTTCACACCATCCTTCAATTGCTATTGTACTGAAAAAACATTAAAAACGCACATTAACAGACTTTTTTCATTTTTTTGTCACACAATCTACACAATCAAAAAAATCATCCTATTTCAGGACGATTTTTTGTTGTTATTTTTTCTTCTTTTTGCCTCGTGGTTTCGGTGGAACGGTCGGGTTCGCAAGTTCACGAAGCTTACTGATTTCTTTATGTGAAAGTTCACGCCAGTCGCCCGTGTTCAGACCGTCGAGCGTCAAGAAACCGAACTGTTCACGCTTTAGTTTGATGACCTCTGAACCAATGGCTTCCACCATCCGACGGATTTGACGATTGTGACCTTCCGAGATGACGATTTCGAGGATGGCTGTGTTCTTCTTCTGGTCTACAGACTTCATCTTCACTTTCGCACTTCCCGTTTTAAATCCGTCATCGAGTTCGACACCAGACTCAAGCTGTTTGATGGCCAAGTAAGATGGGATATTCTTCACTTTTGCCACATAGCGCTTTTGAATTTTATATTTCGGGTGTGTCATCATATTCGAGAACTCGCCATCGTTCGTCAAGATGATGAGCCCCGTCGTGTTGTAGTCAAGACGACCGACCGGGAATACCCGTGCTCCTGGTGGGACGAGGTCTGTGATGACTTTACGACCTTTGTCGTCATCGACCGTCGATACGTAGCCACTCGGTTTATAAAGCAAATAGTAGACGTGCTCTTCTTGTTCGATTTTGACGCCATCGACTTCAATCTCTGACTTCGGTCCAACTTTCGTCCCGAGTTCACGGACGACTTTTCCGTTCACGCGGACGCGACCATCCAAAATCATTTCTTCCGCTTTCCGACGCGAGGCGACCCCCGCTTGTGCGATTACTTTTTGCAAACGTTCCATATGATTAATCCTTCTCCAATCTCTCTTCTTGCTTTGGTGATTCCTGACCGAAGAACAAATCGCCTTCGTCTGTCAGTTCATCCTCAAATGTTAATGGTGGCAATTCTTCGAGCGAGTTGAACCCGAAATGGTCGAGGAAGTGCTCTGTCGTACGATACAGCTTGGCACGACCAATCGTCTTCGCACGACCAGCCGATTCGATCAATCCTTTCGATAACAACGTATGGATGACCCGTTCGACTTTGACTCCGCGAATCTCTTCGATATCCGCTCGTGTGACCGGCTGTTTGTAGGCGATGATAACTAGCGTCTCCATCGCTGCACGTGAGAGCGCCTGCTCAGCCATCGTCCCGACATATTTTTGAATGTACGGAGAGACGTCCGGAACGGTCACGAGCTTGTAGACACCTGCCGATTCCATGAGCTGAAACGGTCGATTCGATGACTTGAACGATGTCTCTAGCTTACTGAGCTGTTCTCGTGCCGCAGCTTCTGAGATATCGAGCGTCTCGGCAAGCGCTCGTACTTCCATCCCTTCATCACCGACGACGAACAGCAATCCTTCAATAATCGTCTCATAAGACAGCAACCGCTTCATCCCCTTTCTTTGATGCTTCAATGAATGAGATTTGAATATCTTGGTCGAGTTGTTTTGTTACGACGACCCGTAGCTTGATCAGCTCAAGAAGCGCCATAAACGTCACGACGAGATCCGAGACGTTCGGTTGCTCAACAAAAAAGGCGAAAAACGACGTTTGTCTCGTCGACGATACGTGTTCATGAAGACGCGTCATCTGCTCTTCAAGCGTACGCTCTTCCCGCTTGATCGTTTTTTTGCGTCGTTCTTTCCAACGTTTCCGTTCAATCATCTTCGAATAGGCGTGGAGAAGATCCGAGAAGTTAAGTGGTCCGTCATACTTAGACACCTCTTCAGACATATAAGTCGTCAAATCTTCACCCGGTCGCGTATACAATTCAAGCCGGTGTTCTTCTTGTTCACGCATGAAGACGACCGCTTCTTTATATGCTTTGTATTCAATCAATTGACGAATGAGACCTTCACGCGTCGGTTCCTCACTGAAGTCTGGAACCTCTTCATCCTCGACCGAAACTGGCGGTAACAATTGTTTGCTCTTCAATTGGAGCAACGTCGCCGCCATGACCAAGTATTCACTGGCCACATCGAGTTCAAATTTTTGCATCGTGCGAATATAGCCGACATACTGGTCAGTGACTTCTGCCACGGAAATGTCGACGATATCAATCTCCATTTTTCCAATCAAATGGAGCAACAGGTCGAGTGGACCTTCGAACGTATCAATTTTAACGTTATAGGCTTCCATAGAGACACCTGCCATTTTACATTTTTGCGCTTTAGTATAACATGTTTTATAACACCGTGGACACGAAAGGAGAAAATTGATTCATGACCCCTTTTACTCATTATACGTTGCTTTTTGAATGTCATGCCGATTATTTCGAATGTCATGAGGTATTAGAAGAGGCGTGGCAGGCAGACGGACGCCGTCACCACGGCTATGCAGCGCTCATCCAATATGCTGTCATCCACTATCACCTCCGGCGCGACAATTTGGTCGGCGCAAAAAAGAGCTTGCGACTCTTACGTCGAAAGATTGACATCGCTTCTCCTTATTTAAATGAGCTCGGTCTTGACGTCGACTCCTTCGTCGCACAACTTGATGAATGGCCGTTACACACGAAGCTCCCATTACAACAGGATGTTCGTGACACGGTCGAATCACTAAAACCGACGTTCCCGTCGACGGACCTGTCGTTCGAGCAATTGGTCCACAAGCATCTGCACCGTGATCGAAGTGAGGTCATCACGGAACGGGAGCTGGCACTTTTAAAAAGGCAACGTGCCAGAAGTTGACGTCAAGATTCAAGAAGTCTCCTTTTCATGATCAATGATGATTTTTTAACTTCTTAAACGCCATCACCCAACTCTCGAGATCGCTCCGATCATGTAAATATTCAGAAGGGGTTTCAAGTAAATCCATGCCAACTATCGTTTGTAAGCAGGACCAAACCACCTCGTCAGAAGCTGTCCAATCAAATCCATCTATATTTTCATACTGTTCCATCCAATGATGTGCCCAATCAGAGATTTCTTCTCGCGTTCGTTCTTGCCTGAGCACTTGCTCCATTCGATTGATCAGTTCATCAATTGTTACTCGATTCATGAATCCACCTCATTTAAAGGGTTTGTGATTTACTCCATGCAATATGCAAAACCCCCGCAGTCACAGGGTCGTGATTGCAGGGGGTTTTTATCGTCAGACGACTAATTGATTCCATTTATTCAATAAATCGCCCGTCTTGCCTGTACCGGTTAGCGTCAAATCAAGTGGAAGGACGTTTCTTACCTCGTCTAGAAGCTCGTAAGAACGTTTCTCGCCACGGAATGATGGCGACAAGGCGATATGGTCGATGACCATTGTCGTTTCTTGTTGCTCCATACCAATGATACCAACGAAGTCTTCACCGACTTTCCACAAATAGAGGAACTTCGACTCCTCCTCGTCATACGATCGGACGAGTTCAAGCAAGCTTAGCGGAGATTTGTCACTGCATGAGAATGCGAGTAGGCCCATCGCCGTCTTTTCATAAGAACGTTTATATTTGACCAGCATCGCTGGGTTCACCACCTTTTGTCATTCAAGTTTCACGACGTGAACACGTGAGAGACATGGTTCATTGTGCCATACCCTTCAGGCAAAAATCAATTCTCGTCCCAAACCTTCACTTCTGCCATCTTCGTACCTTGACGAAGTTTGACGGCATGCTCAAGACCAGATGTCACTTTACCGAATACCGTATGGACACCATCCAAATGCGGTTGTGGCTCATGGACGATGAAGAACTGTGAAGACCCTGTGTTACGACCTGCGTGGGCCATTGAAAGTGAACCCGCTTCATGTTTGTGCGGGAACGATGTCGATGTCTCACAAGGAATCGTATAGCCAGCACCGCCCATTCCAGTTCCTTGTGGGCAACCACCTTGGCTGACGAAACCAGGGATGACACGGTGGAACGTCAATCCGTTGTAAAACCCACTGTTCGCAAGTTTTTCGAAGTTTTCGACCGTGATCGGTGCTTCACCGTGGAATAAATCAAATTCAATCATTTCGCCATTTTCAAGTTTCATAGAACCTTTTTTCATGTTTCAAGCAACCCCTTTTTCATAATATGTATCCTGCTGTTTGACACTCACATTACCCATCTTATCAAAAAAACACGTCTGTCTCCACTTTTTTGTGGAAACAGACGTTCTGCCTTATTGAATCACTGCGTGAACGAGTGGACGTGCCTCTGGTTTCGTTGCACCGATCGTATACGCATGGTCTAAACGCTCGATGGCTGAAGACATGTCTTCGATGTTCGAACGGAGTACCGCGATCACATCGCCTGCCTCGACACGGTCGCCGACTTTCTTCTCAAGCGTGATGCCTGCCGCGAAATCGATTTTGTCTTCTTTTGTCGCGCGTCCTGCACCGAGAAGCATCGCCGCAACACCCACTTCGTCTGCGATGATCGACTCGACATAACCTGCTTCTTTTGCGACGAATGTCGTCTCATATGAAGCTTGTGGTAATTTCGTCACATCATCGACGAGTGATGCGTCGCCACCTTGTGCTTCGACGAACTTGCGGAACACCTCGAGGGCGTGTCCATCGGCAATGCGCTTCTCAAGGTCGGCATACGCCTCTTCAAACGTCGGATAAAACTCACCGAGGACAGCCATATGTCCAGCGATCGTGAGCGCGATTGTTTTCAAATCTTCGACTTCTTTACCTGAGAGGACTTCAATCGCTTCTTTCACTTCGTTCGCGTTCCCAATTTCAAAACCGAGTGGTTGGTCCATATCCGTGATGACCGCGACCGTCTTACGTCCGACGTTTTTCCCAATTGCGACCATTTCTTCGGCGAGGGCTTTCGCATCATCAAACGATTTCATGAACGCACCAGAACCTGTCTTGACGTCAAGAACGATACTGTCCGCTCCAGCTGCAATCTTCTTCGACATGATCGAACTTGCGATAAGCGGAATCGACTCAACCGTAGCCGTAACGTCGCGAAGCGCGTACAAGCGCTTATCGGCAGGCGTCAAGTTCCCTGTCTGACCGATGATCGACATCTTGATATCATTCACTTGTTTCGTGAACTGCTCTTCCGTCAATTCTACATTGAACCCTGGGAATGATTCGAGCTTATCGATCGTACCACCTGTGTGACCGAGACCGCGACCACTCATCTTCGCGACAGGGATGCCGATTGAAGCAACGAGTGGTGCCACGATCAAGCTGATCTTGTCACCGACGCCGCCCGTTGAGTGCTTGTCGACTTTTTTCCCTTCGATATTTGAAAGATCGATCGTATCTCCCGACTTCACCATTTCCATCGTCAAGGCAGCCGTCTCGTTTTCAGTCATCCCGTTAAAATAGATGGCCATCGATAAGGCTGACATTTGATAGTCAGGAATTGATTCGTTCGTGAAACCTTCGACAACGAAGCGAATCTCCTCTTCGTTCAATTCTCCACCGTTACGTTTCTTTAAAATCAAATCGACCATACGCATAACTGTCGTCCTCCTAAAATTAAGCTACTTACATGCTTTTAATCGTGCCACGTACGAGAGAGAGGAAGTCTTGACGAACGCGCTCTGTCGTTTCGATGACTTCTTCATGGTTGAGTGGTTGTTCTAAGATGCCTGCTGCCATGTTCGAGACACACGAAATCCCGAGGACACGCATATCCGAATGACGCGCGACGATGACTTCTGGAACGGTCGACATCCCGACGACGTCTCCCCCAAGAAGACGGGCCATTTTGACTTCAGCCGGTGTTTCGTACGTAGGACCTGTGTTTCCGAAGTAAACCCCTTTCTGTACAGAAAGTCCAAGGTCTGACGCGACGCGTTCTGTCAATTTCACGAGCTCTTTATCGTACGCTTCTGACATGTCAGGGAAACGTGTTCCGAATTCACTCGCGTTCTTACCGATGAGCGGGCTCGTACCGAAGAAGTTGATATGATCTGTGATGATCATCAAGTCGCCTGGGTTGAATGACTCGTTACACGCTCCTGCCGCGTTTGTGACGATGAGAGTCTCGACACCGATCAATTTAAGGACACGTACAGGGAACGTCACTTGTTCCATCGAGTATCCTTCATAGAAGTGGAACCGTCCTTGCATGGCGACGACTCGTTTCCCTTCGAGCTCACCGAACACGAGTTGACCCGCATGTCCTTCGACGGTTGATACTGGGAAGTGTGGAATCTCTTCATAAGGGATTACAACCGGATTCTCAATTTCGTCCGCGAGGACTCCAAGACCTGACCCGAGAATAAGTCCGATTTCTGGTGTATCGCCCATACGCTCCTGCAAAAACGATTTTGTTTCGTTCCAATTTACCATGAATATTGCCTCCTCAAATTTCGTTTAAGAAACTCTTTCCGTTTGATGGTGCCGCGACGTCAAAGTTGTCAGCCACTGTCGCACCGATATCTGCGAACGTACCTCGAATGCCTAGATCAACTGCTTTCGCTCCAGTGTGATGTACGATGAGCGGTACATATTCACGCGTGTGGTCTGTACCAGCATGAACAGGGTCATTTCCGTGGTCTGCCGTGATGATGAGTAAGTCGTCTTCACGGAGACGCTCCAGCACTTCAGGTAGACGGGCATCATATTCTTCAAGCGCGACGGCGTAGCCTTCCGGATCACGACGATGACCGAACAATGCGTCAAAGTCGACCAAGTTCAAGAAGCAAAGCCCTTCGAAATCTTCTTCAAGTGATTCGACCAATTTGTCCATGCCATCCATGTTCGATTTCGTACGGACCGCTTTCGTCACACCTTCACCGTCGTAGATGTCACTGATTTTCCCGAGCGCGATGACATCTTTTCCAGCGTCTTCGAGCGTATTCATGACGGTCTTACCGAAAGGTTTGAGTGCGTAGTCATGACGATTTGCCGTACGTACCCATGCACCCGGTGTGCCGATGAACGGACGGGCGATAATACGACCGAGCATATACGGGTCTTCACGTGTGATTTCACGCGCGTATTCACAAATCCGGTACAACTCATCGATTGGCACGATGTCCTCGTGTGCTGCGATTTGAAGGACTGAATCCGCTGATGTATAGACAATCAATGCGCCCGTCTCGACATGTTCTTCACCGAGTTCATCCAAGATGGCCGTACCTGATGCCGGCTTATTTCCGATGATTTTTCGACCACTGAACTCTTCTAGACGATGAATCAAATCGTCCGGGAACTCTTCAAAGACACGGAACGGCGTCTCGATATGAAGACCCATGATTTCCCAGTGCCCTGTCATCGTGTCTTTACCAGCCGAAATTTCTTCCATACGACCATACGCGCTCGGCGTCTCCGACACGTCGATTCCTTGAATCGGTTTAATGTTCGCGAGTCCGAGTTTCCCCATGTTCGGCATGTGCAATCCGTTATGTTCACGAGCGATATGTCCGAGCGTATCCGCCCCTTTGTCACCGAACTGTTCAGCATCCGGTGCTTCACCGATACCGACCGAGTCCATGACCACTAAAAAAATACGTTTAAACTTCTTCACAAAAAATTCCTCCTTTTCAATGTCTAGGCACGAGGGTGATGCTTGCGATACACATCATGTAGCCGCGACTTATTGACGTGTGTATACACTTGCGTCGTCGCTAAATCCGCATGACCGAGCATTTGTTGAATGGCACGTAAGTCTGCGCCGTTCTCGAGTAAGTGTGTCGCAAAGGAATGACGGAGAACGTGAGGTGTGATCTCCTTATCAATTCCGGCAAGCTTGGCACGTCGTTTGATCATCTTCCAAAATCCTTGACGACTGAGCCGTCCTCCTCGGCCGTTTAAAAAGAGCGCTTCGGTCTCTCTGCCGCCGAGCCCGTTTCGAGCTTGTTGAATATATCGCTCAACAAACCCTTGCGCGACCGACGAAACCGGAATGATTCGTGCGCGCTCGCCTTTCCCTTCACATTGTAGATACCCCAATTCGAACTGCAAATCATCCAAATCAAGACCTAAAAGTTCACTGACCCGCATTCCGGTCCCGTATAGCAACTCGAGCATCGCACGGTCCCGTAGTGAGAGCGGGTCGGATGTCGGGACGCTATCTAAGAGACGCTCGACTTCCTGTTGCGACCAAGTATCCGGAAGTTGCTTTTCTGCTTTCGGTGTCTCTAGATACAGAGATGGATCGGTTGTCGTGACCCCCGTCATTTTTAGATGATGATGGAACATCCGGATTGAACTGACAGCTCGTCTCAAAGAGGACGAAGCACGTCCCGCCTGTGACAGTTCTTCGATATGCTTTACGATATGAGAACGTGTCACGTCGTTCCAATCTTCCACGCCCAACTGGTTTAAGGTCGATGCGTATTGCGTCAAATCGCTCGCATACGCCTGTCTCGTGTTGGCGGACATCCGCTTTTCAACCGTCATGTACTGAAGAAATGACTCGATATGCGAACGCATCATACCCTCCTCCTTCCTCGTTTCACCTGAATACGCTTACAGCATATCATTTATGTAAACCGTTGTGAAGATGTCTGACCTCATTTTTTATTCACTTTTTTGTGAACGTTTACGTGTCGAAAATACATCTCAGAATTCTTATTTTTCTGGCATGTTCAAATGAAAAGCGATATACTACAAGCGACTTAAATATATGAGCGATCTATCACACATTGAAAAAGGACAGATGACCTGTTGGGGTCGTCTGTCCTTTCTGCATTAACCGTTGATGACTGCTTTATGACCTTCGAGTGTGACGCCTTTTGCTTGGCATACTTTACAGATGCCGTGAAACGTCAAGCGATGGTCTTTAATCAAAAATTCGTATTTACTCTCGACTTTTTTCTCAACATCGACGAGCAAGTCTTCCATGATTTCCTCGACCGATCCGCATTCGACACAGACGAGATGGTGGTGCGAATGATTCGCTCCTTCTGGGCGCAAGTCAAAGCGTGCGACCCCGTCACCGAAGTTGACTTTGTCGACAACACCGAGTTCAGTCAATAACTCAAGTGTGCGATATACCGTGGCGAGTCCAATCTCTGGTGCGATGCTCTTGACGAGCATAAAGACGTTCTCGGCACTCAAATGGTCACTCTCATTCTCAAGTAAGATGCGAACCGTCGATTCACGTTGCGGTGTCAATTTATATCCTTTGGCGCTCAATTGCTGTTTAATTCGTTCAATTCGCGTTTCCATAAGGCGCCCCCTCTTTACATAGTTCACTACACAAAGCATACCGAAGTTTTAATCAATTTTCAATTTAAAATCATTACTATGTAAGTTTACCATATAAAATTTCAGATTAGAATTATTTTAATCTAGACAATTGCCACCATTGAATCGCCATGATTGTCTTCGCATCGGTGATGACACCTCTGTCTAACAAATCAACCGCCTCTTCAAAAGAATATCGTTTCACATTTAAAAACTCATCTTCGTCAAGGTTCATCTCGCCCGCTGATAATCCTTTCGCGACAAACACATCGACTCGCTCACTGCAAAAACCCGGGGCTCCGTAGAAAGAAAAAATCTTTTCGAGCGACTCCGCCGTATATCCGGTCTCTTCAGCCAACTCACGTTCGGCACTCGATACCGGTTCTTCCCCTTTTTCAAGTTTGCCTGCTGGGATTTCAAGCGACATCGATTCAAACGCTTTTCGATACTGCTCTACCATGACAATTTTGTCCGATTCATCGATGACGAGCACGGCAACAGCTCCATTGTGATAGACGAGTTCTCGCACAGACGTGTTTCCATTCGGAAGGGAGACGACATGCTTTTCCACATCGAAAATCTTGCCTTTATAGATGACTTCCCGCTCAATCGTTTTTTCTTCCATATGATTACTCCTCACTTTTCGATATACTCTGATTATGAGTCAAACCAACATTTCGAACAAGGAGGAATCCATATGAGTGAACTCGGACTCGGAACGATGACCATTTTGAAACATGGGGAGATTGAGGCGAAGAAGATCCTAGAGACGGCCATTCAATCGGGGATTCGCCATATCGATACAGCAGATGTCTATGCACGACGAGCTGTCGAGCGCGTAATCGGGGAAACGTTAGGTCAGGAACGAAAACAGCTCTTTTTAGCGAGTAAAGGTGGAAACGAACTGACTGAGGACGGGATGCGTTGGAATCCTAATCCGTCGTACTTAGAGGAAGCGTTACACGGATCGCTCGAGCGATTGCGAACCGATTATCTAGATTTATATTATATTCACGGTGGTACGCTCGAGGACAATCTCGACGCAACGATTGAATGGGCGCAAAAACAAAAGCGTGACGGTCTCATCCGACAAATCGGACTCTCGTCGATTCGACCGAACGTCATCAACCATTGGGTCAAATCCGGTGCACTCGATGTTCTCATGACGCCGTATTCACTACTCGACCGCCGGGCAGAGACGCTCGACGTCTCGATCCCCATCGTTGGCCGAGGGGTTCTTGCCAAAGGCCTATTAACGGATGAATGGGAGACGCGTCTTGGAGATAAGGGATTTGAGGCGTGGCGAAAAGAGGAACTCGCAAGTGAATTGGCGATGATCCCGACACCGATTCAAGCCTATGCACTCGAAGCTGCAAAACGGTTCTGTGACGTCGTCTTACCAGGCGCCTCTTCAGTCAAGCAATTGAACGAAACGATTCGTTCATTTGAGACCAAAACCGATGATGAAGTGCTTGATCGCTTACTCGCTCGTTTACCGGTTCACCCATACACAAAACACGTGACCTGATCCGCTCAGGTCACGTGTTTTTCGTTGCGTGCTTGAATCTGTTCGATCGCCCAATCCGCCCATCCGGCATAGTTCTCCATCATTCGGATCGCATACTCGCTCGTCAGCAAATAGCCAAGTGTATCCTCGTCCGATTGATGTTCTTCTTGAAACATTCGAATCTGTTGTGCGACCTGCTCATGGTGTGCCTTTGTCTCTTCGATATATCGGACCGCTTCTTCAACCGGCAACAATTGAAGCAGACTGACACGCAGGAGGTTTTCATCCTTCATTTTCGGTTGGAACGACGTTGGTTGACGTAACCAATTGATTAACTCCTCACGTCCTTGATCCGTGATGGAGTAGATTTTTTTGTCTGGCAACTCCTGTTGTGAGACATGTTCCGCCGAAACGAGTGCTTCTTCTTCCATCTTTAACAGTTCCCGATAAATCTGTGTATGATGGGCGTTCCAAAAATGAATCATCTGTGCCTTGAACGTCGCGTTCAAGGCATACCCGGTCGCAGGCTGATGGGTCAATAACCCGAGCAATGCGTGACGTAACGCCATATCCATCACCTTTTCCTTCTCATGCTATTTTTATTAGTGTATCACATTCTCAAACGGTTTCGAGAATGCCAATCTGTTGACGACCCGTTAAAAACCCGACAAAATAGATAGAAGAAAGGAGAGTTGTCTATGCAACCGATTCATTCATCACAACAATTTAACGAAGCCACAAAAGATCACGGAATGGTGGTCTTCACTACATCATGGTGCCCGGACTGTAAACGTCTAGACATGTATGTCGATGAGCTCGTCAAAGACTATCCACAATTTAACTGGCACGTCGTCGACCGCGACGAACTCCCAGAACTATCTGATGCGCAAGAAGTTCGCGGCATCCCTTCACTTCTTTATTATAAAGACGGGGTAAAACAAGAACACCTCCACTCGGCGAACGCCAAGACGGAGATGCAAATCCGTTCATTCCTCGATACGATCCAAGCATGACCTGATTCCTGCAGCCCATTCGACTGCAGGAATTTTTGCACACACCTCTGTCATCCTCAATTATACTGTAAGAAATAACCAAATAAGAAAGGGGAATGAACATGATGCTTATACGCCTCTTCACCCCACTCTGTTTCACCATCATGATGTTGGTCGGCTGCATACAACCATCTACCTCACCATCCATACAATCTGATGAAGAAACGGCAATCATCAAAAGTGCAGTGACCTATCTCAACAGTATGGATTGGCTACCTGCCGATGAAAACGGGAGACAAGCTACGATTCAATCCATCATAGTCGATAATCGTTATGACTTAATTGATTCACGTTTTGAAGGAACACGTGCCTGGCTCGTCACGTTCCCCCCTGATCCACAGCGCACGGTCGAGATTCCACAAGTACTCGTTGAACCGAAATCGAACGACGTGATTGGCCATCTTTTAAGCGAATAACGGTTCGAACCCCCAACTACTTGTAATGCCGAACATACCGCGAGTCAATCGAGCGCTTCATATAATATGGAATCCGACCATGCCATGTAAACCATCCATAGGTCAGCAAGGCGCGCCCTGGTGTCGTTAGTAAGATATTCATCGATTGACGTCTCCGAAATGGTCGACTTGTTTCCTTAAGTAACCGTTTGCCGACATAGCGCCCTGACCTAACAGCATCGACGCCTCCATTTAAGGAGGATGCCATATCTCCTGTTACATATATATTTGTAAAATGATGATGACGTAAATATTTGTCTACCTCTATAAAACTCTCAGGTTTTGCAAGCCCTGATTCGGCCCACCATCCCACGGGAACAACCCCCGTCGCATCCAATAAGAGCCCTTCCGATGCGTCTGCATGATACGCCTGTTTGACGACCATGACCCCTGTTCTGACTAACAATCGCTCGATGTGCTTTCTAGTATGGACCGAGACGTCTGGTAATATCTCTTTTGCATACAGCGTCACATTCTTTGTACGAGCACACGTGAACGCCAATTCTACGCCGGCCTTCCCGCCTCCGACGATGGTCACTTGTGAACTCGATTCGATTTGGTCGAGTAAAGCTTGTGACATCGGTTTAAGTGGCGTGCCGATTCCCCGACTTTTCGCACCGGTGGCTAAAACGAGTTGATCGTATTCAAACATTCCGTTTTCTGTTTGAACCGTCTGCTGAATCGGGTCAATCGAGAGCACCCGCTTTGCGACCGGCTCTAGTTGAGGTGATCGGACCGTAGCTGAATCCATGAGCCCGGCAATCACTTGTGGAAACGCACCTGTATAAATCGTCTGGCAGTCTCCGATGAAGCGAACATCATAATGTTTGCATATCTCCTCAATACGATCGAGAATTTCTAGCTGTCCGTGTCCAAGTCCGGCCAACACCAACTTCGGTTTCATCGCAAAATCCTCCGTGCCTCAATGAATCGTTGTGTGATTGTCATGACTTCAAGCAATAAAAAGATAAGAGCAATCCCGCCGACCCAGTTCGGGAAGAGAATCATCAACGTGAACAAAATGAAGCACTCTGTTCGCTCGATAATTCCTGGCTGATAGTAAAACGTCTTCTCTGAGCGCTTTGAACTACTCGCACCGACAGCTAGGAACAGTGTCATGGCGATCACAAATGAAGCAATCAGAATGAGAAAAATAGGCATATATTCCGGGTAACGAAGGGCAAGGGCAATCACGACCGACAATTCGACGAATCGGTCCAAGACGAGGTCAAGCACCGTTCCAAACCCACTCGTTTTCGACTTTCGAGCCATCGTCCCATCTAAAACATCAAACAAGCCAGATAGCCACAGTAAGATGACGGCAGTCCAGTGCATATCATTATAGATAAAGATTCCGGTCGAGATTCCGATGATTCCTCCAAGTACTGTCACTTCGTTCGGCGTGAAATTCCATTTGAGCAATCGATTCGCTCCACGCTCGATGACCGGTTGAACGTAACGACTTCCGTATGTATCGAGCATACTATTCCTCCTTTCGTTTAATTCGATAAATCATTCCAGTTTGGTACGTTTCACACGTCGGTAACATGACGGATCGTCCATCCTTGAACTGATATTCCCCGAAACATTGACCGAATCGATAAATTTTCTTCATCAACTGAACCGACACACCAGTCGCTTCGGATACCTCCACTTCAGACAACGGTCGCAGTTCTCCATCGAGCATGACAAAGTCACCGAATCCAGGGGCCGTATCGTATAACTCCGCAACCGTCCCCGTACGTGTCACCTTGCCTTCATCAATCAGCGTCACCTGGTCTGCCATGAGCATCGCTTCTTCCCGATCATGAGTGACCAATACCGCCGTCAAGTTGAGTTCTTTCACTAAGTCCCGGATAAAACGCTGCAAGTCGAGCTTGAGTTTGGGATCAAGGTTTGTAAAGGGTTCATCTAATAACAGTAGTTCTGGTTCAGCCGCTAAAGCTCGGGCAAGACTGACCCGTTGTTGTTCGCCACCAGACAGTTCGTGTATCTCGGCATCATATCGGTCACCGAGTTGAACGACTCGTAGCCAATGTTCGGCTTGCTTACGAGAACGCTCTCGAGTCACGAGCGTGACATTCTCTCCGACTGTCAAATGTGGGAACAATAAAGCCGTTTGCGATAGCATCGTCACGCGCCGTTTATGCGCAGGGATAGGGATTAAAGAACGGTGATTCCATTTCACGTCGCCGCTGTCAGTCGACTCAAGACCTGCGATGATTCGTAGAATCGTCGATTTCCCTGAACCACTCACACCGATGATTGCGTGAATGTCGTGAGGTTTAACCTCGAAGTCGACACCATTTAGTATTTGTTTCGTTCCAAATTGTTTATATAGATTTTGTACATTCAAACTCATTGAAGACGTCCTTTCAGCATACGCACCATATACCGATCCCATCCTGAGAGCAGAAAATAGAGGAGAACGGGGAATAGGATGAGCATCCATGTGTTCGAGAGAGCGAGACCACGATTGTTTCCCGCATAAGATTGATACAATTCTGTCATCACGGTCGGAATCAATCCCGCACCAATCAACTGGATCAGCGCGAATTGACTGAGCAAAATGACGGTCGTGAACAACGCGATGGTCCGCATCAATCTAGAAAAGAGCGGATACAGCACGTACATGACTCGCCGTCTCGATGGCAGAATCCGAGCTTGTTCCAAAAGTGGTCGACCGATGACCGCCATTCCGTTGTAGGCGAGGCGGATTGAATAGGGAATCGTCACGACGAGCAGGGCAAGGGTGACGCCGACATACGTCCCAATCAGACCAGCTTCCGCCAAGATCAGATAGAGGCCAAACAATGTTGCCAGCATCGGAATGAACAATGGTAAAAAGACGAGCCATTCGATGACATGTTTCCATCTAGAATCTATCCACAATAGCCACCAGGCACACATCATCGAGAGCCATACATTGATCCCAGATAAAATCACAATCAATCCTATCGTATGAACGATTGCCATGTTGTTCTCGATTTCAAATGTCGGGACTACGAAGAAGAGGCTGATAAACGGTATGAACGTCAAACAGATGAGAATCCCTTGTCGAATCATCGTCTCACCCCACGTTCAATTCGTCGTCGTATGGATGCGGTCAATACGTAAGATAGGAATACGCCGATTCCGACAAAACATGTCCACATGAGGGCGACCGCATAAGGCTCTGTCGCCTCCAAATAGAGTCCCGTCGACAGTCGTTCGTATGCGAGGACACCGATTAGTTTCGGGTATGTCACACCGAGCAGTGCCGGAACCTCATACGCAAATGAGATGAAAGCAATTAAAATCCAGGTCGAGTCGAGCAATGGTTTAATCAAAAACGGCAACTCCCCATGTTTGAACTGGTCAAACGGAGAGAGTTGGAGCGTCTTCGCCATCTCGACGTAACCCCGATTCAATTGCTCATATGTCCCGAGCATCATTAAAAAGACGAACGGCGTCTCCTTCCATATGTAGGTCAGGATGACCGTGACATAGTCTCGTTCGTTCGCCTCAATCCATCCGATGCCGTTCGTCCCACTGAACAATAGCCAAAACAGATATGCAGCAGCGATGTGAGGAACAAACATCGGAAGTCGGAGTACAGATGATAGGAAACGCCAATTTTTTCGGACGACCGTTCTTGCAAGCCATGTCCCGATTACAAGCGATAACATGGTCGACACGCTAACGACATAAAGCGTCGTGACGAAACTATCGCGCCACGTCTCATCTGTCAAAAGCGAGCCCCAATCCGTTCCCGTTGCCTCTATGCCGAGAAAGACGAGGGCAGCGAGCGGGAGAAGGGATACCATGATCGTCACCGCAACACTACTTCGCAACACGCGGCCACTCCTCACGGACGATGTCAATCACATTCGGTCCATAATCCGGAATCGAACGTTCGAGCAATTGCTCCGAGTCCGGGTACGTGACACCCTCCCCTAGTTCTTCAAACGCGCGTTGGTCATTCACGTCAAGCTTCGTTAAGTCGAGTGATGTTCCATCTCCCCAATAGTCTGGTCCTTGTTTGACGAGCTGTGCTTCAGGAGACAACAGTTCTTGGAGAAGAACGAGCGCCCCATCTGGATTCGGGGCATTGAACGGGACTGCTAAGAAGTGTGTCGAGGCAATGGAGTGATCGAGGACGAGCGCGCGTGTCTCTTTCGGGAAGATTCCTTCCGTCACTTCCGCCTCGGCTCGGCGTTCGTTAAATCCCATCGTCATCCAAACTTCTCCTGATGCATAGAGCTGATCGAGTTGTTCGAGCGTCTTTGGATACGTTTGTCCGTCTTTCCACAAATTCGGAGACCACGCTTTCAAGTCGTCCCAGAACGAATCCTCAATGGTCGCTTTTTGGTCCAACTCGTCACCATATCGTGCATATAATAGATGGCGGACGAAGGCATTCCCCGTGAAATCTGTGACTTCAGGATACGTGAAACGACCTGGATTGTCTTCAGTCCAGCGACGTAGTTCCTCAAACGATTGAGGAGGATTGTCCACTTTCGCTGCATCGTAATGCAAGATGAATTGTACATTCCCCCATGCGAGCTCCAAGTCCTCTGTCGGGGTGCCGGCATCTGATTGTTGGGCCGTTTCGTTTAATAAATCGGCGTTCGGGACACGCTCCATCAATCCGTCTCGAAGAAGACCTGCCTCTTTCGCATTTCGGAAATTGTCGCCA
Organism: Exiguobacterium sp. s123; assembly: GCF_018617075.1. GTDB lineage: Bacteria > Bacillota > Bacilli > Exiguobacteriales > Exiguobacteriaceae > Exiguobacterium > Exiguobacterium profundum. The sequence continues at coordinate 158,739 of NZ_JACSJL010000002.1, forward strand.
TTGATCCAGACGGCATCAATCGTCCCGACTTGTCTGTCCGCTTTCTTATCGAGTGATAATTGTCGGATGAATTCTGCCGTATCCATTGCGACACGGTTCAATTCGACATTGTAAGATTCCTCGAGACGAGGTGCCACGTAGTCATCGATGTAGCTGTTGATGCCCTCGTCCCCACCCCACATATATAGGTTGACGGTCGACCCTTCTGCCGTTGTTGCTGCTTTTTCAAACGAGTCCGAAAACTCAACTGCCTGTTCACTCCCACACGCTGCCACGAATGTGAGCATGACAGTTGCGAGCAGTACTCTCCATTTCCTCATCTTAATCCCCCTTTTTACTTTTTCTCAAATCCCCTTTTTGCGAGCATTTCGAACATGGTTGGACAGATTGCATACACATTCGCCCCTACGTTCATCCACCATGGCGCATTGATTTCGCGTTTTCGCTTACGACTTCCTCTGACAATCGCATCAGCCAATCGTTTCGGGTCAAGCATGATCCTTTGAACACTTTCAGCATATGTACCACTTTTATCAGCTCGATTAAAGAACGGCGTTGCAATCGGTCCTGGATTGACCGTCATGACGTGAATGCCACGGGGCTTCAACTCTAGCCTGAGCGCGTTCGAAAACTGTAAAAGTGCCGCCTTTGACCCTGCGTAGACGGCTGACTTAGGTGTCGGTACTTTCGCAGCCTGTGAACAGATGTTGACGATGATACCCTCTCGCTCCATCACTCGGGCGACATCTCGCGATAACAGCATCGGTGCGAGAGCGTTCACACGCATCGTTTCTTCTATCACATCCGTCGACTGATTGGTCACAAAATCAAATTCGGCCATGCCTGCATTGTTGACCCATACGTCAAATTTCCCGAACCGTTCGCTCACATCATGAACGAGAGCGGTTGACTTTGCGACATCCGCGCACATCCAATCCCCTTCACATGTTGCGGCAATCTTTTTTAACCGTTCTTCATTTCTTCCAATCAACAATACGTTGTATCCATATTCATAAAAAGAATGCGCCAATGCGGCACCGAGCCCGCTTGACGCACCAGTAATGACTACTCTTTTCACGACATCACTTCTTTCTTCGTATAAATCCATTTTTGATCATCTCGACGTCTCTCGATGTCGCCACGTTCCTCGAGTAAACTGAGTCGTGCAAACACTTCACTGAAGACGAGCGGCATCCCACGTCGCATCTTTCGTCCATATAACTTCATTGACCAATCAAAAACGCTAAGTCCATCTTCCCATTCGGCAAGCAATTGTTCACTGCGCTCATACCGTTGGCGAATTCGACTCTCGATTAAATCATTCGGATGGTGAATCGGTTCACCGTGTCCACTGACGACGAGCTTTAAATCAATCCCACGTAATTTTTTAAGCGAATCGATATAGAGAATGACGGGTGATGCAAATCCTTCGTCATCATACGGCTGTTCGATGAGCGGATTTGGTTCGACCTTATCGATGAGGTGATCTCCGGCAATCAAGACTCCTCCGGGACCAATCAACCCGAGCTGGTCACTCGCATGTCCAGGCAGATGGATTGTCTGCCACGCCCCATCCGACGTTAACGCTTGCCCGTCCCCGAACGTCATCGTGACAGTCGTCGGTCCAATCCAGCGAAGCGCTTCGCGATAGTCTGGTAATTTTTCCACAAGTGGAGCCGGTGCCCCGAACGAGACGGCCAATTCATGTAAAAAGTGATTACCACGCTTCAAAAAGTTTGGGGTTTGCTCTAAGTATCGAACGAGCTTTTCATGCCCGTACACGGGGATGGATGCGTCGCGAAGACGCCATGCTTGTCCGGCATGATCAGCATGATGATGTGTCAAAAATAAAAAGTCGATATCCGCCAACGAGAGTTCAAGCTCTTCAAGTTGACGGTTCAACGAGGTCCACGCCTCTTCTGTGTCTGGTCCACAATCGACCATGAAGAAGCGGTTCATATGTTCAACGATATATACGTTCACGTTCCCGACTTCGAACGGTGTCGGGATATCGAGTCTTGCCAGTTGGCTAGAAATCCAGTCCGCCACGTCATCACCACCCCTTCTTCCTGTCTTTCTCCATTATACCCGTCTGAAAGATGCGTTTTCAATCAAACAAAAAGAGGGAGATGTCTCTCCCTCATGAATGATCCATATTATAGGTTGATGACCGTCACTTTATCACGTGTCATCGTCTCAAGGCTACGTCCGATTCCTTGAACGCCGAGTCCCGATTGCTTGACACCGATGAATGGGAAGTGGTCTGGACCGCGTTCTGTCCGTCCGTTCACTTGGACCGTACCGACTTCTAACTTATCAGCGACCGTGAAGGCGCTATTGACGTTTTGTGTGAAGACGCTCGCCTGAAGACCAAACTCCGATTCATTCGTGAGTGTGATCATCTCGTCGAGTGATTTCACACGGATGACCGGGAGGACCGGTCCGAACGGTTCTTCCCATGCGACACGCATATCTGTCGTCACGTGATCAAGCAATGTCGGGTGAAGCAAGTTTCCTTCACGCTTATTGCCGTAAACGACCGTTGCTTTTTTAGTGACGGCGTCGTCAATCAATCCTTGTACGTAATCCGTCGTCTTCGCATCAACTAAAGGAACGATGAAGCTGTTCTCTTCCGGTGAACCGACTGAAAGTTTTGCGACACGTTCTCTCAACATATCGACGAGCTCATCCGCTTGATTTTCAAGGACGAAGACGCGCTTGATTGCTGTACAACGTTGACCTGAATATGAGAACGCTCCGCTGACAATTTGGTCAGCTGCTAACGTCAAGTCTGCATCCTCTAAAACGAGGGCTGGGTCTTTCCCGCCGAGTTCGAGTACGACCGGTACCATCGACGCTTGCTGTGACAAGTGTTGACCCGTACCCGTTCCACCTGTGAACGTGATCATGTCGATCCCTGGGTGTGATGTCAAGTAGTCACCGATGACCGAACCGCGACCTGTCACGAGGTTCAACAGACCTTTTGGAAGACCGGCATCGTGAAGAGCCTCGACCATCTTGATCCCACTGATTGCACCTTGCGTTGCTGGTTTGAAGACTACCGCATTTCCTGTGACGAGCGCCGGCGCAATCTTAGCAGCTGCCAAGTTTACCGGGTAGTTGAACGGTGAAATCGCGAGGACGACACCGAGCGCTTCTTTCTTGATGATGGCCATCTTGTTTTTCGAGCCACCTGGGAATGAATCGCCTTGCATGAAGCCGCCATTGAAGCGAATTCCTTCTTCAGCCGTATAACGAATAATTTCCGCCGTCCGCACGACTTCCTTCTTCGCGTCGTTCAAGTTTTTCCCGACTTCTTGCATGATGATTTGACCAATCTCATCCACGCGTTCTTCGAGTTTTTCTGCCCATGCATACAATAATTCAGCGCGCTTGTTGACCGGAAGCGCCGCCCATTCTTGTTGTGCACGTTTTGCGCCATGGATGGCTTCATCGACTTCATCGCGTGACATCGCTTGAACGCGACCTACGACTTCGTCTTTATATGGTGAAACGAGTTCAATCGTTTCGTTGCTTGAAGATTCCTGCCATTGACCATTCAATAAATATGGATATGTGTTCATACTCATCATCTCTATCTGCCTCCTGAGTAAGCTGTAATATCTCGTTGCCAACCCCATTGTATGCAGATTTTTTTCCATTGGACAACTATAACGATTCAGTTTATGAGATGTAAACGGTTACTATGAAACTTTTTGTGAATTCTGATGAGAGTTGACACTATTTTTACTGTAGATTTATCGATCGGATACCGATAGTAAAGATGAGAGTACGTGAAATAGGAGGGACTACCATTGAGCACTGATCATAATATTTTACTTGAAGCAGGAACGAACGAACTTGAAATCGTGATTTTCCAAGCTGGACCGTTCTTGTTCGGCATCAATGTCATGAAAGTACGTGAAATTATCACGATGCTTCCATTGACGCCACTCCCAGGTACACCGGAAGCCATCATGGGGTTAATCGAGTTGCGCGGTGAGGTCATGACCGTGATCGATCTTCCGATGGTCATCAGCCATCCTCGTGAAGTCGGAAGTGATGATCGTTTGATTGTCTGCGAGTTCAACGGTGAGAAGTCGGTTCTTCGGGTCGACCAGGTAACCGAGATTAAACGCATCTCTTGGGAGCAGATTGACACGCCGTCCGATCTCGCACGTGGTGTTCAAGGCATCACGAACGGTGTCGTCAAAACAGGTGACCAGATGATCATCTTGCTCGACTACGAGCGAATCGCGCTCGAATTGTCACGTAAAGACATCATGGCTCGCGAATCTGTGAAGCGACTCGGTGCTCGTGAGCGCTCGAACAAGAATATTTGGATTGCTGAAGATTCAGAGATGCTCCGCACACTGATTCTCGACACGTTGGATGACGCGGGATACTTCAATACAACAGTCTTCAATAACGGGAAAGAGGCACTCGATGCGTTTGAACAAGAAGACGTCGAATGCGACCTCCTCATCACCGACATTGAGATGCCACAGATGGATGGACTTCATTTAACGAAGCGCCTCCGTGAGATGGACCGCTATGCAACGCTTCCAATCATCATCTTCTCGTCACTCATCTCGGATGACTTGAAACATAAAGGGGAAGCCGTCGGTGCAAACGCTCAAATCACGAAACCGGAAATCGGAATGTTGATTGCGACGCTTGATGAATTTGTAGGATAATAAAAAAGTTTGCGACATCTCGGTCGCAAACTTTTTTATGTGAATTGTTCGAAATGCGTATTCCACTCGCTTAAAAATCGCTTACTATGCGATTCGATGGTTGCCAACGTTTCGTTCGCTCCGTCTAGATGTGCGTTTTCTCCAGCCACTTCGAGGTCGTGGAAAAGAAGGGCCGTCTGTTCTAGACCAACTGAATAGGAGGCCCCTTTTAATAAATGGGCGAGTTGCTCGACACGAGAATAGTCTTTCGCCTCGACTGCCGATTGCAGTTCAGGATACTTCGCCTCGAACTGCTGGATATATGTGGTTGCAATTTTATTTAAAAAATCCATGTTTCCGTTTGCGATTTGGTGGAGCTCTGCTAGTTTTTCTTCATTGAACAGAGCGTCTTCGGGCATTCTAGTCAATGTAACCCCTCCTCAATAAACGATATTCCAATCGTTCCCTCTCACTGTAACACGTTTTCGGGAGAAAACAAAAAATCTCCTGCTTTGGATTGCACTCTTCATTTTGGCTACCTATAATAAGATTGAGTTAAGGTAGGAGGAAGATGCATGCTGACGATTTACCGTACTGACGCATCAGGCCATGTGGATGAAATCGAAGACTTTGATAAAGGAAGCTGGATTCAACTCGTGAATCCGACAAAAGATGAGGCCGATCAAGTCATCGAGGCGTCCGGCATTCCAGAAGACTTTGTATATGACCCACTTGATATTGAAGAGAAACCACGTTTTGAAAAAGATGATGAAGGACTTCTCATGATCATCGACGTTCCGTATGTGGAGGAAGATGATACAGGTCGCACGTATAATACCATCCCGCTCGGTATCATCGTGACCGGACGACATTTCATCACCGTCTGCTCGCGAGATCTCGACGTGTTGAATTTGTTCGCTAACGGAAAGGCAAGACTGTTCCGAACGAACTACCGAAGTCGCTTCGTCTTTCAGATTTTACATCGGGTGAGTATGACGTATTTGCGTTTCTTGCGCCAAATCGACCGAAGAATGGACGAACTCGAGCAAGAGTTGCAGCGTTCGATGCGAAACCAAGAGATTTTCCAGTTGATGAACCTTCAAAAATCTCTCGTCTACTTCATGACCTCTTTAAAAGCGAACGATAGCGTCTTAGACCGCATCGTCAAGACACCGAGTTTGGAGAAGCATGAAGAGGACGAAGAACTACTCGAAGACGTTTTTGTCGAACACCGTCAAGCGATGGAAATGGCATCGATTTATAACGACATCATCAGCATCAAGATGGAAGCATTCGGATCCATCATTTCGAACAACGTCAACTTCGTCATGAAATTCTTGGCATCCATCACGATTGTCCTCAGTATCCCGACAATGATATCTGGAATTTTCGGGATGAACGTTCAAGTTCCATGGGAAGGACAACCGTTCGGATTCATCATGGCCATCACGATGATGATTGGATTTTCCGGTCTCGCCTTCTATATCCTTTGGCGAAAGCGATATTTCTAGCAAAAAAGAGCCTGACGCACGTTGCGTCAGGCTCTCTTCATGTGATTTTGACCGTGACGAGACACAGGTCGTCTTCAATCTCAATCTTTGGCACAAGCTGTTCAGCGACGTGACGACTATAGTCCAAACCGTATGTGGAAACGTCCTTCTCTAGCCAGCGAATCCCATCATCGATATCTTTGCTGTAACACTCCATGAGTCCATCCGTATACATGTGAAGCGTCATATTCGGTGTGATGTCAATCTCTTTCGACTCATAATTCGGTTCCTCGAACATACCGACTGGTACCCCTGTCGTCTCAAGACGACAGTTTCCTTCTTCTGACGTCACGATCACAGGGGGATGGCCTGCATTCACATATTCGATTCGACGCTTTGTCGTGTCGATGTAACAATAGACCGCCGTGAAGTAGCTGTGCATATCGTCACCAGAGAAGAGGAACGTCATCTGACGGTTCAACTCCGTCATGACGTCTACCGGGTACTGCACGTTCCCGACAAGCCCCGGTAGGATGGAACGGATCCCCATCGTGATGAGCGCCGATGAGACCCCGTGTCCCATGACATCAAAGATGATGACCCCGTATCGGTCCGGAGCGACCTGAAACCATGCGTACATGTCCCCAGCCAATTTTTTAGAAGGCAGATAGAGCGCCCGAACATCAATCTCTTCATTACTGATTGGTGGCGTAAGCGCGCTTTGTTGAATCTTCTGGGCGAGGTCCAAATCATACTGAAGACGGGCCTCATAAATTTTCCGTTCATCAACAGCCGCCTTATAACGGAGAGCAGAACGGATTCTTGCAAGTAATTCTGTTATTTTGATCGGTTTGGTCGTGTAATCTGACGCCTCCGCGTCGAGCCCCTCGGCAATCTGCTTCTCTTCCGTTCGTCCGGATACCATGATGACCGGCAACTCTTCAAAGTCAGCCATCTGCCGAATCCGCTTGCACGTCTCGATTCCTGAAATTCCAGGCATTTCGACATCCAACAGGACGAGATCATACAGCGATGCAGCTTGTGGGGCCATCAGTAAGTCGAGCGCTTCTTCCCCGCTCGAGACCGATACCGTCTCATAGTCGTGCTGGTGAAGCAGTTGCTCGAGTACGAGCGTATTGACCGGTTCATCGTCCACAATCAAAATCGCCATGACTATCCCTTCCTTCTTTACGTATTAATCTATATCGTATTGTACCATATCTTTTCATTCACACACGACATAACCGTCTGTTCATTCTAGTTGAAGAACCTGTCCATTGTTTGGCATACTGAAGAAAGAAAGTGAGGGGTTCATATGGCCTGGATATTTGCCGTCAGCGGTTTAATCATCTTACTCGTCCTCATCGCATCCATCGTCGTCATCCAAAAAGGATACGCCTATAAAGACAATAAAGATGACATCGTCCTCGACTATGACGAAATCAATCGTCGCATTGAAGACGACAAGAAAAGAGACAAGACTGACAAGAAAGAAGGGCCGCTCTAATGCGCGACCCTTTTTTATTTGAATTCAAATCGGAGTGTACCCTTCTCTAAATACAATGAGGCATTGAACGTCTTGTCTCCTTTTTTGAACGTATGGACGTTCGATTGCCCTCCATTGATCATTTGCTTCAACTCATCTTTGACGAGTCCGACGCCGAGCACCTGTTTGGATACGGTGAAGCGACATCCTTCACGATATCCACTACAGCCGATGAACTTCGGATGTTCGACGAGCCCTTTTCCACAATTCGGACAGATACCAAATGATGCCTTCGGTCGAGTCGTTCCTTTCTTTCCATAACGCTTCGCTTCAATCGTATAGCCCTCAGGATTAGCCGCTTCTACTCGCGATTTCGCTTCTTCGACCAAATGAACGGACATCTTCTTCGCTTGTTCAATAAATTCAGCAGCGGAGGCCGATGCTTGACCGATTTCATGGAGACGTTTCTCCCATTTCGCTGTCATGACGGGCGAGGCCAAAATACTGTCTCCGAGGACATCGATCAACAGGCGCCCTTTGTCTGTAGGAACGAGCTCTTTTTTCTGAAGTTGGACATAGCCTCGCTTTTTCAATCCATCGATGATGTTGGCACGTGTCGCCTCGGTCCCAAGACCCTCTACTTCTTTCATGATATGAATCAGCTCTTCGTCATCAAGTTGTTTCCCTGCGACTTTCATCGCCATAATGAGCGCGCCCTCCGTATATCGCTTCGGTGGCTCTGTCTGTTTCGACAACACTTCAACTTTCTTCTCTTTTAATTCTTCACCGACCGTCAGCTCAGGAAGCTCGACATCTTTTGATTTCATCTCCACGACTTGTCGATAGCCAGGACTCACAACGACAGTTCCTTTCGCGCGATACAAGTCGCCTCCATCAATCAAATCGACCGTTGTCTTCTCGAGCATCGCTGCGGGTGCAAAGGCCGCAAGGAAACGTCGATTGATCAAATCATATAGCTTCGCCTCATCCCCACCGAGTCGAGTGACGTCACCACACGCCTCCGTCGGGATGATCGCGTAGTGGTCACTGACTTTCTTGGCATTGACATAGCGTCGATTTTTCGACGGGTCCTCAGTCAACAGGTCACGAAGTCCTGCATAGGCGTCGGACTTTAGCAGTCTTGCCTTTGTCTGTGGAAATAACGTCGCCTCATCGGGTGTGACAAATCCTGAATCGGTCCGAGGGTAACTGATCCACCCTTTCGTATATAACTTTTGAGCGATATCAAGCGTCTTTTTCGCCCCGAATCCGAATCGTTTCCCTGCCTCTGCCTGAAGTCCGGATAGACTGAACCAAAATGGGGGTTGTTCGATTTTTTCTTCCTTATCGATTGTCTTCACAATCGCGGTTCCAGATGCACGTTTGACGACCGCATCGGCTTCCTCACGCGTTTTGAGCTTCGTTGTCTTTCCAAACGTATACTTCGCTTTGAACGTGCCTCGACCTTTTGCAAGTGTCGCCTCGACCTCAAAGTATGGTTCTGGTACGAATTGTTTAATTTCTCGTTCGCGATTGACGATTAAGGCAAGCGTCGGGGTTTGTACACGACCGAGCGAGAAGACGTCTTCAATCCCAATCGTCTTCAACAATGTCGTATAGGCACGTGAGGCGTTCATCCCAACGAGCCAGTCCGCACAGGCGCGACTCATCGCCTCATGGTAGTATGGAATCGTCTGTTCACCTGGCAACAGTTGCGAGAATCCTCGATCGACTGCTTGCTCCGTCAGACTCGAAATCCATAGTCGAGCAAGTGGTTTTTTGTTACCTGCGAGTCGGAGGATCAGACGAACGATCGCTTCTCCTTCCCGTTCGGCATCTGATGCGATGATGACATCGGTAATCGAGCGGTCATGGAGCCATTTTTTGATGGCATAGAACGGTTTCGACTTCCCTTTTGAAATTCGATAATCAAATCGTTCTGGGACGATTGGAAGCGCCTCGTACTTCCATGACTTCCATTCCGGACGATAGTGCGACGGTTCTTGAAGTTCACAAAGGTGACCGACGGCCCATACGACAATCGCCCCCTCAGGGAAACGGGGACAAGGTGAGATTTCAATCTCGTCTTTTCGCTTTTTAGATGGATAGGGAGCAGCCAACTTTTGAGCTTGTGATGGCTTTTCCGCAATGATTAGTCTCATAAGAACTCCTTACTTCGCCTTCTACATAATGGCAAGACGTACATGATTGGCTAGCTTCTACTATGTATTTTACTATATCAAGTCGAGGATGGACACATCGAGAGGGGAGCATTTGTTTGCTCTTTTTGAATCATGTCTTGCCTCGTGGCTGTTTTGCGATATCATTAACAGAGAAGTACAACTGTGAAGGAGTGTCGCCATGTCTTATCTTATCTTATTCGCCGCTGTCTTTTTCTTATCGACGAGCGTCCTCTTCGTCAAATGGACGTCGGCACCTGCCGAGACTGCCGCATTTTACCGAATGCTTTTCACGTGTCTCATGTTGCTACCGTTTGTCGATTTCAAATCACTGATCACCACGCGCCTTATGACACGTTATGCTCTACTCCTTAGCGGAACGTTACTGGCCTTTCACTTTTGGCTTTGGTTCTTGTCACTCGATTACACGACGGTCGCCAGCTCCACACTGTTTGTCACATCGAGTCCAATTTTTGTGTTGATCGGGAATGCACTCATCTTTAAAAAGAATCCGACTCGAAAGGGACTGGCCTTCGCGCTCGTTGCTGTCCTCGGGGGCATGCTCGTCGCCGCGGGGGATATTCAACTCGGCCGTGAAGCCCTCTTCGGAGACCTACTCGCCTTGATTGCCGCCCTATTGATTGCAGGATATTGGCTCGTCGGACAGCATGTACGAGCCTCGATGAACACGAATACATACTCTTTTAGTGTATATCTCGTTGCGACGGTCGTGCTTTGCTTCATGTTGCTCGTTCGTGGCACGACGTTCACTGCCTTTGAATCCATCAACTGGTGGTACTTCCTTGCGCTCGCTTTCTTCCCGACAATCCTCGGGCACAACCTCTTCAACTATGCGCTTGCCCGTGTCAGTGCGACCGTCGTCAGTATCACGATTCTTGGAGAAGCATTGTGGGGAATGCTGTTTGGATACGCCTTCTTCGGAGAGCGACTCGGACCGTTCCAATGGGTCGGTGCGATCGTCCTCCTCGGCGGGATATACTTGTTCCTAAAAGAAGACGCCCGCTCGACACGAGCGGACGTTTGATTATAAGTTTGTCGCTTTCGGATTTACATCATGTGCTTCTTTATCTTCTTCTGAAGGACGGAACAATAATTTACGGTCCCAGAATGCCAGGGCGACTGCCGTCAAAAATGTCATCGCATCAGCGATTGGGAATGCCAACCAGACGCCGAACACCCCGAGGAACGATGGGAGAATGAAGACGAGCGGTATCGTGTAAAGCGTCTGACGTGACAGGGACAAGAACATGGCGACTCGCGCTTTCCCGAGGGACTGATAGATTCCATTGACGAGCATCTGCACACTCGGAAGGAAAGAAACGGCGAACAGAATGTGAATCGCCGTCACACCTCCAGCAATGAGCGCCTCATCCGTCGAGAACCAGCCCATGAGCGTTTGCGGGAATAGCTGTAGAATCAACCAAATGATGACAGCAATCGCAATCCCGGCCCGCATCGCCGTCCAAATGGTTTCACGCATTCGGTCGAATCGCTCTGCACCGTAGTTATATCCAACGATTGGTTGCATCCCTTGGACGATTCCCATGATTGGCATACCGACGAGCGCCATGAACTTGTTGATAATGGCGAAAATGGCCAATTCTTCGGTCCCGCCGTACGTACCGAGCATCACGTTGACACCAACGAATAAAATGGATTGGGACACCATCATGATGAACGAAGACGAACCGATTGCCATGATTTCTTTTATCTCATCGAATCGAATCCGGAACTGACGCCACTTGAAGCGCAGTTCCGTTTTTGGTTTTCGGGCGAAGAAGAAGCGCAGCATCAATACGGAACCGATGACTTGGGCGAGTGCCGTCGAAGTCGCTGCCCCGTACATGCCCCAGTCGAACGTGAAAATGAAGAGCGGGGTCGTCACGAGGTTGACGAGAACGGTCGTCAGCATGACCTTCATTTGATAAGGTGCCTGTCCTTCAGCACGAACCATCGCACTCGAAGCGAGTGTGAACATGAAGAATGGTGAGCTGATCAAGACAACTGATAAGTACTGTCGGCTGAGATCCATGATTTCGGTCGTCGCACCGAACACTTTTAAAATGTCATCTAACATAAAGAAAGCAGAACTGACCGCAAGTGCCGCAAACAGACCGACGAGGACAAGTACGTTCAAGAATGTAACGGCTGCACCGGCATCGTCACCGCGTCCGAGCTTCCTCGAACTGATAGACGCCCCACCCAGTCCCACGGCACTCGACACGGCCATTAAAATCATTTGAATCGGGAACGCAATCCCGATGGCAGCGACTGCCGATGCACCGATCCCTCGGGCGACAAAAATCGTATCAATGATATTGTAGAGCGCCGTCACGAGCATCCCAATCATCGCCGGAAGCGATAACTTGAAGAGGAGTCTGCCGATGGGCTCAGTCCGTAATTGCTCCGTATTTTGGTTCATTCTTCCATCCCTCCGTCTCTACTTCTTAGGGTAGCAGGATTGGACGGAACGAGCGACTATGTTGGCTCGGTGGATGTGTCAAACGAGCGCACGAGCACGCACACCTTTTCGCTTACGCATAATGTAATCGGTCGCGACTGGCCGATCCACTTTTACACGAATCGTCATCATCGCTTGGTTAGCAGACTCGAGGAGGTGACCGTCCACATCCTCCATCGTATCAATGACTTGTGAAAAACGAACAAATCCGGGTCCGAAAAATTCAACCTCTTCACCGATTGAAAAGTGATTCCGCTGCTCAAGCGTTGCCATACCCGTCACAGGGTCGTATGAGATGACACGAGCTGCAAACGCAAATTGCGGAATCGAACGAGGTTTCCCGAACAATTGCTCTTTTTCAGTCGGGATCCCGTAATAGAACCCCGTCGCGAGCTCACGTTGGGCCGCTTTCCAAATTTCTTCTTCCCATGCCGGGTCGAAGACGAAATGCTCTGGATCTTCACAGTACGCATCAATCACTTGACGATAGACGTTACACACGGTCGCGACGTAATGAATCGATTTCATTCGTCCCTCAATCTTCAAACTATCGACTCCTGCCTCCACCAAGTCAGGAATGTGGCGGACCATCGATAAATCAACTGAACTCATCGAGAACGGCTCTTCGTCACGCGCTTCCATCTCTTCTGTTAGAAGATCACCTTCTTCAAAGAAACCATATTTCCAGCGGCATGATTGGGCACATCCCCCACGGTTGGCATCTCGTAATGTCATGTGATTTGATAACGTGCATCGACCGGAATACGAGATACACATCGCCCCATGGACGAACGTCTCAATTTCGACATCGACTTCCTGTTTCATTTTAATGATTTCATCCATCGATACCTCACGAGCCAAGACGGTTCGTTCGAGTCCTTCTTCCTTCCAGAAACGAAGCGTCTCGTAGTTTGTCGCCGAAGCTTGGGTCGACAAATGGACGGGCAACCCTTCTGCTTCCGTAAGACAAGTTTCAATCATCGCTGGATCCGAGACGATGACCGCGTCGATCCCGATATCTCGAAGTGTTCGGAAGAAGTCACCTGCCCCCTCGATATCGCCTTCATGCGTCACCATGTTCGCAGCGACGTATACTTTCGCGCCGTACGCATGTGCGAAGGCTACCCCTTCACGCATCTCGTCATAACTGAAATTACCGGCACGTGAACGTAACCCGAACTGCTGTCCGCCGATATAGACCGCATCGGCACCATAATGGATGGCCATCTTTAATTTCTCTAAGTTTCCTGCTGGCGCTAATAATTCTGGACGTCGTTTCATCTTGATCCCTCACTTAATCTCTTCTGGTTTTCGTAACCACAGTCCCGTACCGAGACGGAACGTTTCCGGTTGAAGCTCGTGAAGACGATGTTCCATCTCTACACGATCAAATCGACCGTTCAACAAATTCGTCCGGGCATAAGTAAACAACTGAACGATTTCAACAAACTGGGCCCCGGCGTGCCATCCGTCTAGCTTCCACGTGTGAAGTCCATTTTTGACTAACGTCGGAAGCTGACCCATGAGCGTCAAATCCTCAGAGAAAATATGGGTGCCGTTCTCGTCCTCATAGATGGGATAACGACTGGTCGTATCTGCCGGTTCGCTCATATAAAATTCGCGTTGTTTTGCTTCTTCAACCGGTCTTCCGAGTTCGTTAAAGTAATTCGTCACGAGTGGGCGTTTAGAGTGATGGATGCATGTCGGACCATATACTTGTACTTCAACAGGAAGTCCGATTTGCTGCTGGATCAAGACGAGTTCTTCGATTGTCACTTCTCGGGCGACGACCGCTCCAATCGCTTCGCGTTTCCCCCAAAATTGGATCTGTTTGGCGGATGTGACGAGCGTTTGGGCATCATACCAATACGGAATCTTTGCCTGTCGAATCAAGCGAATGGCGCCGGGGTCTCCAGCGGTGACATCATCGACTCCTATCGTTTTCAGCGTTTGCAAATAATCTTTTAACTCTTCAATGTGGTCATTGTGCATCAGGTTGTTGACGGCTACCGTCACTTCTTTCCCATACCGATGGGCAAGTTGTGTGACTTCTCTCACAGCATCGATTGTCCAGTCACCTTTTTGTCTCAACCCAAACCTTGAATTTCCGATATATAGTCGGTCCGCGCCGGCTTTGATTAACGCTTCTGCCTGATCAACGCTTTGCGCCGTAGTGACGAGCTGAATCATCATATTTGTTCTACTCCCTACTTTGTGAGTCTAATCACATTTTCTTGCTATACTTTAGCATATGTTTCAATGTGCGAACGGAGCAGGATTTTAACAACTCGTGAAGAATTCAGTAACAATGTATGACTTTTCATCAAAGGAGTGGATCATGTTGTCAAAGACAGCTTTAATCACCGGCGCCTCGATGGGCATCGGTCTAGACTTGGCCGTACTCGCCGCTCGCGACGGCTACGACTGTATTTTAGTATCTCGGAACGAACCACGATTGCATGAACTAAAAAAAGTACTTGAGACACGTTATCGCATCAACGTACATGTCTTTGCTCTAGATTTGGCAAAACATGGCGCAGCAGTCCGATTGACGACGATGATTGCCGAAGCTGGCCTCACTGTCGACTTTTTAATTAACAATGCCGGGTTTGGCACGTCCGGCGCATTCGCCGACCTTGATGCTGAGACAGAAGCCGACGAGGTCCGATTGAACGTCAATACGTTGACCGAACTGACGAAAGCCTATTTGCCTGGCATGCTCGAACGTGACCACGGATATGTGTTGAACGTTGCGTCCGTCGCTGCCTTCCAACCTGGTCCATATATGGCCGTCTATTACGCGACGAAAGCCTATGTCCTCTCATTCACTGAAGCGATTCATGCCGAAGTGAAAGGTAGTGGCGTGCATGTGAGTGTTTTATGCCCTGGCCCGACGGATACGAACTTCTTTAATCGTGCCGGGAGTGAATTATCATTCTCGAAAATGCCATCTCATCTCGTCGCCTTCTTCGGATACAAAGGGGTGATGAATAACAAGCGTGTGGTCATCCCTGGACTCTCTAATCAGTTATTGGTCGGGGTCGCCAAATTGATGCCACGAGCTCTCAGTCTCGAAGTATTACGTCGCGTCCAAAATCCGGCTGATGGAACACCTGCTGAATCGACCACATGAAAAAGGAGCGACCGCATCGGGTCGCTCCTTTTATGGTTCAGAGTGTAAGCGAGAGACGTTTACAAGCCGATATAGAAACACACCTGCCGGAATCATGGTCATCAGCGCTGTGGCGATGACGACTCCCCACGCCATGATGGCATCGAGCGTCAGGTCTCCCGATGTGAGCTGGTCCATGATACTCAGTTGTTCTACTGAGAGCACAATCATCAGTGCTGGCCACACGCTCGCCGCAAAGATACTGATCATGGCAAAACGGGCTCTCGTGTAACGTTTTGCCAATAGAATCAGATTTAACAAGATAAACAATAATCCTACGAGTAAAAACATGCCGACTTCAGTGAGATTGATATATGCACCCATCCGTCGTTCACCTCACTCAAAATGATTTGACTATTGTATATTTACCCGAATTGACGAAGGAATATGCGCTCAAACAAGGGACGGATTAAAATGAGGAAGACAACGTTCGATAGCCCATGTGCCAAGTCAAACGGGACGCTGAGTAGAAGTAGCTTCCAAAAGTCAGCTCCAATCACTTCTATGAACGCCAGATTTGTCGTCCATCCATATAAAAATCCAGAGAAAAAACCGAGCGTAAGGAAAAGGATACCTGACTTCATCCATATCGTTCGAAAACTGCTTACGAGCGTCACGACAAGGAGCCACCCCAAAAATTGATAGAAGACGAACGGTCCGATCCCGAGCAACAGACCCGACAAGATGGGTACGAAGAGTGCCAAGACCGCCGCAGCATTCAACCCAATACATAATGCGGTCAGCATCAAAATAGCTGTCGTCGGCTGTACGTTCGGAATCGTCATAAAGAGCCAACGCCCGATGACTGCGAGTGCCAAGAGCTGCACGAGCGGTTGAATCGGGAGGTCAGATTTCTCAAATCGATACAGCACCAGGATGGCAATCAGAATGGCGAGGACGTATGTGACCATAGCGTACTCCGTTCTTGAAAGATTGAGCGCTCACCTTGAAAGACCACGCGACCACTTGCAAGGTAAATCACGTCCGTCGCTTGGTCGACTAACGCCAAATCATGGGTCGCACAAAGCACGCGTGCTGATTCTGTCTTTTTCAAGAGCGCTTCAAGGAACGCCGTTCGCTCCCCATTCGTTAAATCCACCGTCGGTTCATCGAGCAAAAGGACGCTTGCCGGGTCGTTCAGGACGGCTTGTAGTTGAGCGATCCTCCGATTCGATTCTTTCGGAAACGGACCGTATTCCGTTTCGGCAGGAAGATAGGCAGCTCGCTCCCCCCGCTTCACCCGTCCACGAAGAGGGCGTCTGCTCCTTGCTAAAAGTTCGAGCAACGTCGATTTTCCACTTCCGTTCGTCCCAATACAGACGGTGAGGCCCGGTTCATTTATTTGGACCGTCACTTCTTCAATGGCATAAGTCGCCTGAAGCGGATGACGATAGGATACATCGGTCGCTTCAATCCTCGGTATCGTCTCCGATTGTCGGAAAGTGATTTTCATGTCTTCAGACGATTCTTGCGCCCGTTCCGTATAACCGATTTGAACACCGAGATCGGTTATACGACGGAATAGCATCTCTAGATGTTCTCGACGGAATTGATCGAGGTGGCGGAACGGTTCGATAAGTACAATTGCTTCGGGCTGATTTGATAGAGCATAAGCGACTTGTACAATCTGTTGTTCTCCGCTTGAACAGGCGTCAAACGCTTTTGGATATAGTGCATCGATTTGTAAGAGTGAGGCAAGTTCCGCTCCCCGAAGCGGGTCAACACCGGATAATAAATGACCAACTTTTCCTGAGAATGGTTGATTCATTCTGATGACTTGAGGACGATACCGTTCGATATATGCCTCGAACGAACCGTCAACGGTAGAAAGCCATTGCATCACGAACACCTCCTTTTGTGATGTATGGATAGATGAGCCATGGAATGATGGTCCATTCGATTGATACATAACCAATCAAGCCAATCGCAAGGAGTTGCAGAACATCCTCGGCCCGGAAGCGACGCATCGGCTCGACTGCAAATTTTGGCTCATGCCTTTGGCTCTTAATGCCATTCTCGATCGCTTCTCGCCAGGCTCCTTTCGGGTGACTTCTGAGCGACTGACGTACCGCCCGTTCCATCGAAGGAATAAGTGCCCACGCCCCGTACAAGAGGGAAGTTGAACGGGGCCATTTGGAGAGGAGTGGCAGCAATCGTTCCAATCGAACAATACGAGAAATCCACAACATGCCAAGTAAAAAAGTAGCCAACCTCAACAGCTGACGCCATATGTAAGAGAGCGATAACTCCCACCCGAACAATGCAGGGAAGACCGAAACGACAGCAAACGCAATCAATACGATGAGCATCGTCCACGGAAACCGACGTTCAAGCATGAGCAACAGGACAAGACCGACGACCAATACCGTGACATCTTGGATATACGTCAGGATGAATAGATGGCTGAATAGAAAGAAAAGGAGCGTGACAGGATGTCGCCGCTCCCAATCTGCCTCATTCGAAGAAAGCAATCGCATCTTCTTCAAACCGCCACTGAATGACGTCCGTCGATTCTACTTCTTTAGCACCGGCCCCTTCATCTCCGGGCGCACCATTAAAAGCAAATACCCAGCCTGACGATTGTCCTTCTGATTTTTCTTCGACGCCTTCGATTGCCGTCACGTACGACATGTCTCCGCTTCCTGTCACTTCGAGGTCAAGCCCTGTCGCTTTCAATGCGTCGAGCACGGTCGCATCATCTTCCAAACAGACGCTCTTCTCTTGATAGAGCGTCTCTTCCGTCGCCGCATTGTATACGGAAATGGTCGGACTTACATCGCACGCCTCTTGTTGGGCTTCTTCTCCGCCACATCCGACAAGAAGTGCGGTCGCTAATAGGGAAAAACTCAAATACCGTTTGATCATTCTGTCAAATCCTCTCGTTGATGTATCGAATAATTATATAGTATCGCAAAACGTTCGCCTGAACTTCGTCCTTCCTGTGTCAGTCCGACGAGTTGGATGCTGTTTGCGAGGACTGGTTCGCGCTGGAGCCAGAACTTGACCAGTTCATTGTCCCGATTGATCATGAGCATCGATTCGTTTTCGAACGTGTACATGTCATACAGCCCATCATAGGAAAGTTGTAACACTGGGGCAGAAACGACGTCAGTATACTCATCCCATGAAGGACCTCGTAACGTCGACAGCATGTGGTCGAATTCGACAAGCTTTTCAAAAAAGGCCTGTCCAGATTCTTTACGCAGTTCATCGACTTGTTCATACGAAAGTTGTCCTGAGCCGTATGTTACACGGATCTGTTGGAACGATTTGGCTCGTTCCACCATGAGTAAGTACTCAATGGATTGAACGTTCCCTTCTCGGTCGATCTGTAGTTTCCCACGATCTAATTTAATCGATTCACTATTGATTCGTTGTAACAATTTTTCAGTCATGTCATCAAACGATTCATCCGTGACCGAAACGGCGCCGATTTGTTGCGATTCGGAACGAAACCCGGATTGATCGAATAACGGGACAAAAAGCAAGACAAGAAAAAAGAAGAACCCTAACAGTGCCCCATACCATTTATACCGGCTGTTCTGTTTCGGAAAGAACAAAAAAGACAATAGAAAGCCAATCGGAATGTGAAAACCGCCGATGGGGAAAGACACGATTCCAAGCAGTGAATAAAATAAGAACTTTGGAAAAAAGTTCGCTTCCGGCTCTTTTAATTGATTCAATCGAATCCCTAATAGAACGCTGATTACTAAAAAGGCTGCCCATACATAGAGTTGAATGGTCACATCACTCCCCCACTGTATATTCTAAAAAGTCCGTCGCAACGAGACTCGATGGAAAATCCGACACAACTTCTTGAACAAATTCTTCCTCTCGTCCGACATAGCGTGCTGAGATGTGTGTCACAATCAGCTTGCCGACGGCGCACGCATTCGCTAGCGCGGTCGCTTCACGTGTCGTCGAGTGACCATACTTCCGAGCGAGCGCTTGTTCCGCCTCCATAAACGTCGCCTCGTGAACGAGGAGGTCTGCTCCATCCGCCAACTTCTGCGCGTTCTCACACGGGATTGTATCTCCTAAAATCGCTACGATTTTTCCCGGAATCGGTTCAGTGACGTATTCTTTAGAGTCATACCATTTTCCTTCAAATTCAAATCGGTCTGATTCTTTGATGGTTCGATAAATCGGTCCACTTGGAATACCGAGTTCTCTTACAAGATCGACGCGTAGCATGCCCGGTTTTTCTGGACCATCGATTCGGAAACCGAATGAAGGGAACCGATGCTCTAATTTTCGCACAGTGACGAGATGGTCGTCTTGTATGAATGTGTCCCCGTCCGAGTACTCGATCACGGTCAGCTCGTATCCTAGATGTGAGCCTGTGACACGCAAAGTAGCTTCAAGCCATTTTTTCAATCCTATTGGTCCATAGACGGTCAAGGGGGCGGTTCCATCGAGTGCCGAACGAGTCGATAAGAATCCAGGCAATCCGAATACATGGTCACCATGAAGATGCGTCACCCATACCGCTGTCACTTTTCTCGGTTTGATTTTCGTATAGAGCATTTGGTGTTGCGTGCCCTCGCCACAATCAATCAGCCAGGTCACGTTCGATAAATCGAGAGCTAGCCCCGATACGTTGCGCTGTTTCGAAGGCATCCCCGACCCAGTTCCTAAAAACTGTAACTTCATAAATATTTAATTCCTTTCTTCAAGCCGTTCCATGCTATACTTGACGTAATCGCTGAAAAGGATGTGATTTGTGATGACAAAGGCAGAACAACCCGAATCGATTTATGAGACGATTCGAGAACGCGCAGCTTTGATGAATCGCTTGCACCAACAGGAACAAGGCACCTCTATCCGCATTCACGACATAGCGATCGAACTTCATTGCACAGACGAGTTGATTTTAGAATCACTGGAGTTCGCAGCATAACGAGTACGAACACATACGAAGAGCCGACGAATGGTCGGCTCTTTTTTATTGCTTAGGTGATGCGACTTCTTCAACGATTGTCACGACATATTCGACGAGTTTATACAACTCTTCAAGTGGCATCCGTTCGTTCGTCGTATGAATCTCTTCATAGCCGACCGCCAAGTTGACTGTCGGGATTCCCCCACCGGCGATGACGTTCGCATCCGAACCGCCCCCTGAGTGTAAGATTCGAGTCGGACGTCCGATTGTCTGAGCCGCACGTTTCGCCACCTCAACGACTTCGTCCCCTTCCTCAAACTTGAATCCAGGATACATGATGTCGATGTCCACTTCGGCACGACCACCGAACGACTCAGCGACCTCGATGTACGCTTGTTTCATCGTTTCCGCCTGTTTCTCCATCTTCTCGTGGATGAGGGAACGGGCCTCAGCAAGAACTTCGACATAGTCACACACGATGTTTGTCGCGCGACCCCCTTCGAAACGTCCGATGTTGGCTGTCGTCTCTTCATCGATACGACCGAGCGGCATCTTCGCGATGGCTTTCGCTGCGATTTGAATCGCCGAGATTCCTTTTTCAGGTGCGACACCAGCATGAGCCGTCTTCCCGTAAATCTTCGCGTTCACTTTTGCTTGAGTCGGAGCGGCGACAATGATGTCTCCAACTGGTCCATCCGAATCAAGGGCAAAACCGAACTTCGCATCGATTTTCGATAAATCCAATACTTTCGCACCGACGAGACCTGATTCTTCCCCGACAGTGATCACGAACTGGATTTGACCATGTGGAATTTGTTTTTCTTTCAATACACGCACGAGTTCGATCATCGCAGTGAGGCCGGTCTTGTCGTCTGCTCCGAGAATCGTCGTACCATCCGTGACGACATATCCGTCTTTGATGCTCGTCTTGATTCCTTTACCTGGAGTGACCGTATCCATGTGAGCCGTAAAGTAAATCGGATCAACATTGTCTTTCGTTGCAGGCAACGTGATGATCAAGTTGTTACCAGAGTGTGCCGTCTTCGTTGATGCGTCGTCCTCGTAGACGTCGCAGCCAAGCTCTGTGAATACACCTTTCAAATGCTCACAGATGATCGCTTCTTCCTTCGTTTCTGAATCGATGCCGACCAATCCTAAAAATGTGTCGAGCACGCGTGTCTCGTTTACCATAAACAACATCCCTCCATCCAAACATTTCTTGACCATTATATCAAACTCCCCTGGATTGCACGAATCTTTTCCATTCTGTACAATGATGGCAAACACGTATATGGAGGCAGACCATGAAGAAAAAACAGAAAAGACGACAACGCATCATTCAAATCGGCGTCGTCGTCATCGTCTCAATCTTTTTAATCAGCACGTTTCTCTCGAGCATGACCATGTTCTTTTAAGAGCAAGATGTATCGCTCTTTCAAGATCAAGTAACTTTTTACATCAGATAAAATATTTAATAAGGATGAGCGTACCTCGAATTCCTCACGCGTCGTGGGGAGAGGTACGTTTTTTCGATAATGCTCAATCATCTCTTCAAGCTCCTGTAGAAAGACGGATGCATCGGCCTGCTCGTTCACATGGTCCCCGACTCGACGTAAGAACGTCGCGACCGGTTTCGCTTCATTGACGACCATCGTGATTTCTCTGGCGTTATCCGCGACTCGTTTGAGAATATCATACTGCCGTTCACGCATCCGGAAGTATAGATAGTCCATGTCTTCATTCCGCTTTCCGATTGAGTTTCCCATACGGCGAAGGGCTAAATCTTTCCCCTCTTTCAGATAGTCCCGTGTCTTGATGAGCATCATCGAGTGGTTGTTATAGACGCCCGTCTCAACACATGCCGCCACGTCATAAAACAGTACTGCGAGCGAGCGGTCGATATTCTCTTTAATCCGTACAATCTCACGGTCAAGCGTCGGCATGTACATGTTGACGACAAGCCCGACACCGACACCGATCGCAATGAGCAATAGCTCATTGATAAATAACTCCAGTGTAAACTGTGCCTCGGTGTAGAGGTGGGTCAAAATGACGACACTCGTAATGAGCCCGTCTTGCAGTTTCAATTGTTGTACGAGTGGAATGAAAATGACAAAATAAAGTGTGAGCGTCACCGGTGAATAGCCGAGTAGCGTGAACATCGCCGCACCCATTCCGATGGCGAGAAGACTTGCCATGACTCGTTCATAGGAGGCGCGAATCGATTTTTTACGCGTCTCTTGAATACTTAAAATGGCGATAATGGCTGCAAATACAAAATAATCGAGATGAATTGTTTCGGAAATGAGCATCGCGATACCTGCTGCGACCGCGGTCTTTAACGTCCGCGTTCCAATTTTCATACTAATTTCCCCCTTCTCCATCAAATTGTTGACTAAATCAACTCGTTTGGCAATTCAAAAGTTTGGAAGTGATTTGATTGAAACGAAAGAAAAGACTTAAGGTTTGGCCGATGATTGCGACACTTAGTCTCGCCATCGCAGCCTTTTTATGGATTCAATCTTCCCGTGAAGACACCTATACCGTCGAAACGGTGACGAATGGCGACCGTGTCACGAGGTCGTTCGAATCTCTCGCAGAAGCAAAACGATACATGACGGCCGGTAAGAACCGGACATTGTTCTCGCCCTCTGGAGAAGTACTCGATTTTACAGGTACCGGAGTCGTCGTCACTCCGAGTGATGCTATCACAAACTTATATAAAGATGCATCATTTAAAACACGACAATCCTATGTCGCTGGTGGCACGAGACTTCAACTAATTGAGCGCGGAGACGATCATCTTAAAGTACGTATCTCCGGGGCGGATGTGTATGTCAAACCGGATCAAATGGCGTTATTTCCTGAAGCAGTTGTGAAGAGACGTGGATTTTACGAGATTCGAGAAGGTGACGTCTACCATACGGTGGAAGCGAACGCCAATCTCGCCGGTACGTTCCTTGTAGGTCCGACAGAAAAAAACTCGGATGACCGTTTTTACACAGAACGTGTCCAAGACGTCTTCGATTCTCCTTATCAATTTGCATCGATTCGCAAGTCGTCCCCATATTCGGCTGACGAGTTTGATCAATATTTAAAATCCATCGATTCACCACTCGCTGGGGAAGGCAAGTCTTTTAAACGGGCAGAAGATACGTATAACATTAATGCCTTATTCCTGCTGGCGGTTGCCGGGCATGAGTCCCGATTTGGAACGTCCGATATCGCTCGGGACAAGCGGAACCTATTTGGGTTCCGCGCGACAGATGACGACCCGAGCGGGAATGCGACATCCTTTAAAACAATTGACGCCAGCGTACAAGCTGCTGCTGAATTGTTTGCGACTAAATATGTCACTGGGCCATATGCTCGTGGCGATTATCCTGGGAACAAGCAAGAAGGCATCAATATCTTCTATGCCTCCGATCCATACTGGGGTGAGAAAGTTGCCGGTACGATGTACACGATCGACCGTGAACTCGGTTTGAAGTACTTGAAAAAAATTCAATGAAAAGTAGCCCGGCTCATACGAGTCGGGCTGCTTGACGCTTCATTCGATTATAACTTCCATCTCTTGCTCATACAATTCGATGAGTCGATTGTTGTCGAGCACATGCTCACTTGACTGTTCGTAGCGGTCTGTGACGAGCGGAATCAAATCTTCCCACACGACCCATTTCACGTATTGATCGCGATAATAATCATGATTGAGCTGATACACGCTCATCTCTTTTGCCTCTGCATATCGTCTTTGAGACTCGACCACCGTCGCATCCGGTCCTTTTTCAATCCATTCATCGACTTCGTCACCCGTTATTACGATTCCATATTCGCTTTTCGCATGCTCCAACCATGCACGTTCAAAATCAGCTTGGTCTTTTGCACGGATTATAAGTTCCTTCACATCGATGGTTTCACCACTCTTCTTCATCTCCACGTACATTCGTTCTGCCAACTTTCGTTCGAAATCGTTATTGATTTGCGGAGCCAAATCGTTTTGAAACGTCTCAAGGATTTTCTTCAGTTCTTCGACCGTCGACTCAGAATAAACCTTTGTCTCAGTTTGGGTGAACATCTTATTTTCGACCTGTTCAGACATTTTCTTTGAATCAGATTGATCGATGAGCACAAACATTCCGACAATGATAAGTACGAATATGGTCAGCCCTGTAACGCGCTTCATGTTCCATCATCTCCTATTTTAAATTCACGTCATGGTTTTGAGTATCAATCGTTACATCATGTATATACTTCTCAAGTGAAAAGAATGATTCAACATCGAATGACATTTTGTTGAAGGAGTTTTACATCATAAGACGAATACGTAAAATGAACGACCATTCATTTTTGAGGGGGAATTAAGATGAAAACGATTTGGATTACCGGGGGATCGTCCGGCATGGGGAAAGCGATGGCATTAAAATTTAAACAGGAAGGATGGAACGTCGCTATCAGCGGTCGAAACGAGGAACGACTAGTAGAAGCGATGAACGATTTGAATTCAATCGATGCAGGTCAGGCGATGAGTGTGCAACATGACGTTCGTGACTATGAAGGATGCGCGAAAGCACTGGCTGACATCGTATCCGCTTATGGACCAGTACACGCACTCGTCAACAATGCTGCCGGAAATTTTGTCTGTCCGACTCTTGATTTATCTCCTAATGGTTGGGCAAGTGTCATCGACATCGTCTTGAACGGGACATTCAACTGCACCCATGTTCTCGGGAAACATTGGGAAGCAGATGAAATCCGTGGCGGCTCCATCATCAACATGGTCGCTTCCTATGCGTGGCAGGCAGGTCCTGGTGTCGCACCGAGTGCGGCAGCGAAAGCAGGCGTCTTGAACTTGACGCGAACACTCGCGGTTGAATGGGGCTATCAATTCGGCGCACGGGTCAATGCCATCAGTCCTGGACCGATTGAACGGACAGGCGGCGCTGAAAAGCTCGTCTCCCACGTGAAGGAAGTAGAGCGTATTCGCCGTAACGTCCCACTTGGACGTTTTGGGACACCGGAAGAGATCGCGGACCTCGCTTACTGGATGGCATCAGACGAGATGCGCTATTTAAACGGGGATTGCATCTCTCTTGACGGTGGTCATTGGTTGAACAAGCATCCATTCTAATCAAAAGGACGACCGAATATACTCGGTCGTCCTTTTATATGTCCACCCCATCCCATTCTTCATGAAACTGTTCTAGAAACTGCTGCATGAAAGCATGACGTGACATCGCTAGTTGTTTTGCTTTTGAGGTATGCATCATCGACGCCAGCTTCAACAGCTTGTCATGAAAATGTTGAATGGCACTCTCTTCCGACAAATCGAGCGGAGTTTTGCGAGAACCCGCGAACTGGAACGTTCGCGCAATCCCGATGGCCCCCATCGCATCAAGACGGTCGGCGTCTTGCAAGATTTCGCTTTCCCGGCTCGTCGGGGTCTTGCCTTTTGAGAAGGAGACCTCATCAATCACCGCCATCACCAATTCCACTTGCTCTTCAGTGATGTCAATTGAGGACAGATGCTGTTTGACGAGACCGTTCGGACGACCGAGCTTATGATCTTCCACGTCGTGTAAATATGCCGAGAGGAGAAGAACCGTCCGATTGACCGGTTCATCCTCCATTAAACGTTCCACTAGTCGGACGACACGCGTAATGTGGGCGACGTCATGACCCGACGCGTCATCTGCATGAATCGTTCCGATGAACTCTCGCGTCGCTTGAATCACGTCCATGCTTAAATCTCGATCGTCGTATTCGGTTCAATCAAGAGACCTCGACGGTGCAATTGGTCACAAAACGCCTGAGCATCTTGTTTAATCGGCGGGAACGTATCAAAGTGGATCGGAACGACACGTTTCGCTTGAAGCCACTGCGCCGCATCTAATGCGTCTGTTGGTCCCATCGTGAAGTTGTCTCCGATTGGAAGGAACGCGACATCGATTTCAAACCGTTCACCGTACATCTTCATATCGGAGAAGAGACTCGTGTCTCCAGCGTGGTAGAGCGTCAGTTCGTTCGTCTCGATGATGAATCCGGCAGGCATCCCCATATAGACCGGTGTATCCCCCATGTCAAAGCTCGAACTGTGGAACGCTTGGGTCATCGTGACACGCCCGAACGGAAAGGCATGACCTCCCCCGATGTTCATCCCGTGAACAGAGAAGCCTTTTTTCTCGTAATACGTTGCGAGTTCATGTGTCGCCACAATCGTCGCACCCGACGTTTTCGCAATCAATTCGACATCCTCGATATGATCGAAATGAGCATGTGTGAGCAACAAATAGTCCGGACGTAGTGTAGAAGGGTCTATTTCCGTATGAGGGTTACTCGTCAAAAATGGATCGATCAACACGTTTACGCCATCAATCTCAAATCCTACAGTCGCATGTCCATAATAGGTGATTTTCACGTGTATTCATCCTTCCTTCGTAAGTTCAGATTACAACACTTTCTCCAAGAAACGTTTCGCCCGGTCGGTTTGCGGATTCAACAACAGGTCAGCCGGTTTTCCTTCTTCCATGAGAATCCCTTCATCCAGGAAGAGGACGCGGTCTGCCACTTCACGGGCGAAGCCCATTTCGTGTGTGACGACGACCATCGTCATCCCAGTCTCAGCCAACCCTTTCATAACGTCGAGTACTTCATTGACCATCTCAGGGTCAAGTGCCGATGTCGGTTCATCGAACAACATGACGTTCGGTTCCATCGCCAAGGCACGCGCGATGGCGACACGCTGTTTTTGTCCACCCGAGAGTTGGCTCGGATAGGCATCGATTTTTTCAGAAAGGCCGACACGTTCGAGTAATTTCTTCGCACGTTCCAGCGCTTCCGCCTTGCTGACTTTTAAGACGTTGATTGGTGCATACGTCAAATTGTCCAATACGCTCATATGAGGGAACAAGTTGAACTGTTGGAATACCATCCCAATGTTTTGACGCGCCTTCGCGACGTTCGCCCCTTTTTTCGTGAGCTCGAATCCGTCGACACTGACCGTCCCGCTCGTTGGAATCTCAAGCATGTTCAAGCAGCGTAGAAAAGTCGATTTACCAGACCCGGACGGTCCGATGACAGCAACCACTTCACCACGTTCGATCGTCGTCGTGATTCCTTTTAACACTTCTAAGTCACCAAATTGTTTGTGTAGGTCTTTTACTTCGATCATCTTCCATCACTCTTTCTTAACCGTTTTTCTAGACGTTGTCCAAGATACGTCAAGATCATCACTATCGTAAAGTATATCACACCGGCGAATAGAAGCGGTTCGAAGTAGATTGCCTTCTGCCCACCGACGATTTGCGCACGACGCATGATATCGAGCACCCCAACCGTCGAGACGAGTGCAGACTCTTTCGTTAATGTGATCATCTCGTTCACAAGAGCAGGCAAGATGTTCTTGAACGCCTGTGGCAAGATGATGGAACGTAACTGTTTGACATATGGGACACCAAGAGCATCCGAAGCCTCCCACTGTCCTTTATCTACTGCTTGGATACCCGCTCGAATAATCTCTGAAATATACGCCCCCGAGTTGAGCGAGAATGCGATGACCGCTGACTGGTACGGTGTCGTGATATATCCCGTCAGTTGCGGCAATCCGAAGTGGATGATGGCGAGTTGCAAAATGAGTGGTGTCCCACGGAACACCGCCGTATAAGCATGTCCGATAAAGTTAATCAGACGATTCGGGACAATTTTTAATGTAGCGACAACAATCCCAAGTGAGATCCCAATCAATGCCGAGACGATCACCACTTGGAACATGACTGGAATCCCCTCAAGTATATAAGGGATCGAATCATAAATCCGGCTAAAATCCATAGTGAGTTCCTCCTAAAAAAGGGCTGACCGATTCATCTTCAGTCAGCCTCGTACGATTCATTATTCGGCTGGCGCAGCCTCTTCTTCAAACCATTTCTGTGCTAACTCTTCGATTTCTCCACTGTCGATCATCTTCTTCAACTCTTCGTTGAATTGATCGCGGAGTTCATCATCTTTACGGAAGGCAGCAGCAGAACCTGCTTCTTCTTCGTCCACAATTTCAAATGTCGTCAATTCACTATCTTGCTCGAGGTATTTTTTCGCGACCGTATCTTCGATGACCATCGCGTCAATACGTCCTGTCTTGATTTCTTGAATGATCTCAGGAATCTTGTTCAACGAGACGATCTCAGCATCTGTGATTTGATCTTGTGCAATCCCTTCTTGAATCGAACCGAGCTGGACTCCGATCTTTTTCCCCTTCAAGTCTTCAAGTGATTGAAGCGAATCATCTTTTGACAAGATCAAGTTCACCGCTGTGAAATAAATATCTGAGAAATCGGCATTTTCTTTACGCTCTTCTGTCGGAGTCATCCCCGCCATTACGAAGTCGACTCGACCTGCATTGAGGGCTCCAAGTAAGCTTCCGAAATCCATATCTTCAATTTTCAATTCATATCCCATGTTCTCTGCCACTTTTTTGGCGATATCGATATCAAATCCGACAATCTCGTCGCCATTCGCTGTATCGACGAACTCATATGGGAAGTAATCGGCACTTGTACCCATGACGATGACTTTGTCATCCTCACCATCGGTCGATGTCGATCCTCCTTCGTTCACGTCTGCCCCACACGCGACTGAGAACGCGGCCAGTCCTGCTAAACATAATGCTAGAAAACCTTTTTTCATCTTCATCTCCCTTTCATAGTTGAATAATAATTATCAGAACATTAACAAAATTATGACATATGTGTGAACGTAGCTCAACTGTTCTATGACACATCAGTTGTCCGACTTGTGTCTTCAACCACTATATACACATAATTATTACTTGTAAAGTATATTCATGCAAATTATATAAAAAAGAAGGTCACATTCGCTCGAAAGCGAAATATGTGACCGTTCCATTGTCGCGTGACCCATACGGTTGCACCTGTTTGACCGAAGTCATCGGGATGGCACTATACACATGTGGATAACGTTCTCCATCCTCATCCAATTCATAATGTAGCAACTGACCAAGTCGGTTGACGTGTAACGATACGAGAACGACCGCTTCACCCGAATACGACTTTTTGACGACCTTTCCAATCTGTTGCGGCGTACAACATTTAATCGTCCCTTCAGATTGAAGTGACGGTTCATTGATTTCACCGCGTGACAGGGCAATCATATATTCTGCCTCCGTCATGATTTTGATGACTGGTTCCATATACCCTGCCCCTTTTCACAAAAGCGCAAAGGCAGTGCCTTTGCGCCGATGCTTGATTATGCGAAGTAGATGTCGAACAATGTTTGCAATTGGTCGACGAGCTCTTCAGCAGTCGATGACTCGATTTCACTACGCTCTACCATCGTCACGATGTTGCCATCCTCAAGAAGTGCGATTGACGGTGAAGACGGTGCATATCCTTCAAAATACTCACGTGCACGATCTGTCGCTTCACGGTCTTGACCAGCAAACACGGTCACGAAATGGTCAGGCTTCACACCTTCCATCTTGTTGACGTATGCCGCAGCTGGACGAGCAATCCCGCCTGCACACCCACAAACCGAGTTGACGAGGACGAGTGTCTTCCCTTCTTTTTTAAGCGCTCCGTCTACTTCTTCCGGTGTCGTGAGCTCTGTGTATCCTGCAGCACGTACTTCGTTACGCGCTTGTTCGACTACATCTTGAAAATATAATTGAAAATCCATGTTGTTTCCCCTTTCGACATTTCGTCTGTACTCCCTTATTTTACGTCTTGTTCCACCTCGAGGACAAGTCTATCGCTCAATTCCCGTTCTAAGAACGGGTCTGCCCCTAACATCTGTTTGAAAGCAAGGTAACGTGCCTTCGTCTCTGCGCTCGCCTGACGGTTCGTCAAGTAGGCACGAATCATGATATTTTTCGGCGTATGCTCGAGGTCGATGAATTCGAGCAGCTGGGCATCATACCCGACAAGTCCAAGCAGTTCAGCCCGAATGGAATCGGTCGCGAGTGAGGCGAACCGTTCTTTGATCAAGCCATGTTGGAGCATCACGGCTAAATTCGACGCTTGAATTTGACGATTCAATTCCTTTTGACAACACGGAACGCTCAAGATGACTTTCGCGCCCCAGCGGACGGCACGTGCCAACGCCATGTCTGTCGCCACATCACATGCATGAAGGGTCACGACCATATCAACAGCTGTTTCCCCTTCATATTCATTAATGTCTCCGACTAAAAATTCGAGCCGTTCATATCCAAGATCTTTCGCAATCGATGCACACTCTTCAATGACCTCTTTCTTCAAATCGAGCCCTGTGATATGGACGTCATATCCTTTCATCTCATGAAGGAAATGATAGAGCGCGAACGTCAAATACGACTTCCCTGATCCGAAATCCAAGATTCGAACGGTACGGTCTGCCGGCAAGTATTTCAGTGAATCCTCAATGAACTCGAGGAAACGATTGATCTGTTTGAACTTGTCATACTTTTGACGCTTCACTTTTCCGTCCGTTGACTGAATGCCGAGTCGAATGAGAAACGGAACTGGCTCGTCGAGTGGAAGCACGTACTGTTTTTCCCTATTGTGGCTCAGTTGAACTTCTTTTTGAGCCGTCTGCTTTTCTTTCAATGTCACTTTGAACTTTTTAGATAATTGGAACTGGATGTCGGAATCTTTTAACTGAAACTGTCCTTGTCGGAACGTTTCGAGAAGCTCATTCACTTCCGTGACAGCCTCATCTGGTGTCAAGTTTTTATGGTTCATCACCCGCTCATACTGATACTCGAACTGGATATGATACGCATTTCGTAGCATAACCGGTTTCAATTTGACCCGTCTGAGATCGCTAGATTTTTGACGGGGTTGACTGATGGTCGCCGACACGAGATGATTTGATTGTAAGACGTCTGCGAGACGCTCTTGTAACGCTTTATATTCCAATGGATTCAATCCTTTTTTAGAAATTTTGAAACATATCGTTTCACCTGTCCGTACATACTATTACACGAAGACGACGTTACGTCAAAGGAGGATACACATATGTTTAAAAAGATTTTATCATCAATCGGAATCGGTGCCGCAAAAGTCGACACACGTTTGAATGAAAGCCACTGTTCACCCGGTGGAGAACTCACTGGAGTCGTCCATATCGAAGGCGGTTCGGTCGAACAATCCGTCGACAGTATCTATCTCTTCTTCAATACGTTGTATAAACATGAGGTGAACGATAAGTCGACATACTCGACGTTCACGATTGAAAAAATCTTATTGAATGAAGCACCGTTTATGATTGGTCCTGGAGAAGTGAAAGAAATTCCGTTCACAGTCAACGTCCCGTTCAATACGCCACTCTCTGTGAGCCAATCAAAATCATGGATTGAAACGGGCCTTGATATCGCCCAAGCCGTCGATCCAAAAGATGAAGATGCGATCACCGTACAACCGAATGCGGCTCAACAAGTCATATTAGATGCGATGGACGAGCTCGGATTCCGTTTGAAGAAAGCCGACACGGAGATGCTCCCGGCACGTCATCGTTCGGGACGTCTTCCGATTGCCCAAGAACTCGAGTATTCAGCGAACGGTTCGCGATTCGGTCGCCAGTTAGACGAGGTAGAAGTTGTGATTCTACAAGGCGAGGATGCCATCGAATTGCTCATTCAAGTCGACCGCAGTGTCCACGACCTCGGAAGTCTCTTTGCTGACTTGACGGGAACGGACGAGTCGACTCATCGTGTACGCTATGACGCTGCACGTTTATCAGTAGCTGAAGTTCGTCGCGACATCGAATCGATGATTGAACAATCGATTTAAGGAAATCACTGACACGCCATTTCTATGAATGGCGTGTTTTTCTGAGGTATTGAATTTAAGCATCCATTTTTTTACAATGATCATATGGAATAAACCCTTTTCTGGAGGTGACTACATCTTGTTTGCTTTAATAATGATTGGGAGTCTTGGTCTTGCAACGCTTGCCTTACCGATTCTAGAGACCAGTCTTTCTGAGTCACTCGCCTATTTCACGCTTGGTGGACTCGAAGTGCTGATTGGTTTGATTGCCATGTATCTCATGCGAAATCCGTCGACAAACGCCTTATCATTCATGAAGTTCATGCCCTATCTTGTACTATTGATTCATTTCCCTACCTCACTCCTTTTGCTTTGGATTTCTTCGGTCAGACATGATGGGGTTTCTGCATTTTCATTAAACTATATTTTTATATACTGAATGTTCCTTCTCGTGTTCGTCGTAGTCAGCAGATTGACGTACCGTGTCCATCAACGACGATTCGAAGGTGCATGATTAGAAAGGATGATTCTACATTGGATCTACTTCAATTTTTTTACGACCGAGCAATTCCACTCACACTATTCACGACACTCGGCCTATTCAGTCTTATGTTTGCGTTCGCACTATATAAATCCAAACCACGACTCTCCAAAGGACTCGTCACAATAGGCATGTCCTTGTCGTTTCTTCTCTTACTGATCTCAGCCGCAAGCTTCGTCTTCACGGTATTCCTTGGCTATAACTCATAAGAAATGGAGGCACCCCACTGGGAGCGCCTCCATTTTTTAATCAATATACGGTATATGTGTTTGGGTCAATCGACTCGAGCGATTGTTTGATCGCTTGTAAGAACTGACCTGCGACGAGACCGTCAAGGACACGATGGTCGACAGACATACAAAGGTTGACCATATCGCGTGCCGCAAACATTCCATTCATCCAGACCGGACGCTTCACAATCGACTCGACCGATAGGATTGCCGCTTGTGGGTAATTCAAGATTGGTGCCGATTGAATCGAACCAAACGCACCTGTGTTGTTGATGGTGAATGTCCCACCACGCATCTCTTCAGCCTTCAAGCGGTTCTCACGCGCTCGCGTTGCCACGTCTTGAAGGGAAACGGCTAGTCCTTTAATATTCTTCTCATCCGCTTGGCGAATGACCGGTACGTAAAGGGCGTCGTTTGCCGCGACGGCTACCGAGAGATGGATGTCTTGGTGAACTTTGATGTGATCTCCTGCCCACTCCGAATTCATCATCGGATACTTCTTCAATGCTTCGATGGCTGCCTTCATGAAGAATGGCATGAACGTCAATTTGACGCCTTCCCGTTTCATGAACTCATCTTTTAACTTTGCACGGGCTTCGACGAGGTTCGTCACATCTACTTCAATCATGAGCCATGCGTGTGGAGCCTCGTGTTTCGAGCGGACCATATTGTTCGCAATCGCTTGACGTACCCCGGCTGTAGGAATCGATTCATAACGGCCAGATGAAGTCGATGATGATGCGACCGGTTGTGACGGTTCAACGACAGGACGTGGTGCCTCAGTCGGAACGTCCAACTTCGTCTGTACCATCGTCTCTTGGACAGGCGCTTGTGTCGCTTGCTCAGAAGTCGATGCCGGACGTCCTTCTGATAAGTAACGAAGAATATCTTTCCGCGTGATCCGACCGCCTAGACCGCTTCCGCTCAGTTCATTCAAATCGATATCATTCTCGTTGGCGAGTCGGATGACAGCAGGAGAGTATCGACCGTTTCCACTTTGTTTTTTCGGTGCAGTGGCGACAGCTTGCTTAGAGACGGATTCTGCAGGTGCCGTTTCTGCAATCGGTTCGGTCTTCGTCTCAACTGCCGCTTCCTCCGCGCTCTCGACTTCCATCGTCAATACCGGTGTCCCGACGCTGACGGTCTCCCCTTCTGGAATGAGAAACTCTTTGACGACTCCTGCGCTAGTCGCCGGAATCTCTGCCGTCACTTTGTCCGTCATGACTTCCGCGAGTGGTTCATATTCTTCCACACGGTCTCCCGGTTTGACGAGATAGGTCGTGATCGTGCCTTCTGTCACACTTTCCCCAAGTTGGGGCATGGTAATCGTTTGTTCCATGGAGATGCCTCCTTAAAACGCCGCGAGCTGACGCGCCCGCTCGACAATTTTTTCTGGGGATACGATAAAGAATTTTTCCATAGGTGGTGCATACGGCATTGCCGGCACATCGGGGCCAGCCAAACGCTCAATCGGCGCATCGAGTTCGAAAAGCGCCTTCTCCGCGATAATCGCCGCCACTTCTCCGATGATGCTTCCTTCTTTGTTGTCCTCCGTCACGAGTAACACTTTACCCGTCTTCTTGACCGATTCGATGATCGCTTCTTGGTCGAGCGGGTAGACGGTACGAAGATCGAGGATGTGCGTGCTGATTCCTTCTTCTTCGAGCGTTTTCGCA
Organism: Exiguobacterium sp. s123; assembly: GCF_018617075.1. Taxonomy (GTDB): domain Bacteria; phylum Bacillota; class Bacilli; order Exiguobacteriales; family Exiguobacteriaceae; genus Exiguobacterium; species Exiguobacterium profundum. The sequence continues at coordinate 193,310 of NZ_JACSJL010000002.1, forward strand.
GCCTCTTGTGCCATATGCACGCAAAGACCGTACGTGATGATCGTGATATCGTCACCTTCTCGTTTGACAGCGGCCTTACCAATTTCAACCGTGTATTCGTCCGTCGGCAATTCCGCCTTCAAAAGACGATAGGCACGCTTATGTTCAAAGAAAAGAACAGGGTCGTTCGAACGGATTGCTGCTTTCAACAATCCCTTCGCATCGACAGGGTCAGATGGAATGACGACTTTAAGACCTGGCGTCGAACTGAACATCGCCTCGACTGATTGCGAGTGATAGAGAGCCCCGTGAATACCCCCACCGAAAGGAGCACGGATGACCATCGGACATGTCCAATCGTTGTTTGAACGGTATCGAATTTTTGCCGCTTCTGAAACGATTTGGTTCACTGCTGGCATGATAAAGTCTGCGAATTGCATTTCTGCGATCGGTCGCATGCCGTACATGGCAGCCCCGACTCCGACTCCGGCAATCGCACTCTCAGCGAGCGGTGCGTCGATGACACGATCCTCTCCATATTTTTCAATCAACCCTTGTGTGGCACGGAATACACCACCACGAACGCCGACGTCTTCCCCGACGACGAAGACGTTTTCGTCGCGCTCCATTTCCTCATGAATCGCTTCATTGATCGCTTCGATAAACGTTTTCATCATTTTTCCTCCTCATAGACGTAATCCAGTGCAGATTCAGGCGATGCATACGGTGCTTTGTCCGCATATGTCGTCGCTTCATTCACTTCAGCATCGATTTGTGCATCGATTTCAGCAAGTGTATCCGCCGTTGCGATTCCGTCGTTCACAAGTCGTTGACGGAACAATTGAATGCCGTCCCGCTCTTTTAACCCTGCCAATTCTTCTGCTGAACGGTATGCTTTGTCATCATCATCTGATGAGTGTGGCACGAGACGTTCAACTTCTGCTTCGATTAGCGTCGGTCCTTCTCCGCGAAGTGCACGTTCACGCGCTTCCTTCACGACCGCATAGACAGCGATCGGGTCTGTCCCGTCGACTGTCACACCTGGCATGCCATATCCTTTCGCTCGATCTGACACGCGCTCGCATGCCAACTGTTTTGTAAGTGGAACCGAGATTGCATACTTGTTGTTCTCACAGAACAAGATGACCGGCAACTTATGGACACCTGCAAAGTTTGCGCCTTCATGAAAATCTCCTTGGTTCGAAGACCCTTCCCCGAACGAGACGAATGTAACGAGCTCTTCCTTTTTCATCTTCGCCGCAAGTGCAATTCCGACTGCATGTGGGACTTGTGTCGTGACCGGAGACGAACCCGTTACGATGCGATGCTCTTTCGAGCCGAAGTGACCAGGCATCTGACGACCACCTGAGTTTGGATCTTCCGCTTTCGCGAATGCCGATAACATTAAATCTTTTGATGTTTGACCGAAGTGAAGGACGACCGCCACATCACGATAGTAAGGTAGGACATAATCAATCCCTTTCTCGAGGGCGAACGCCGCACCAACTTGCGCCGCTTCTTGTCCTTGACATGAGACGACGAATGGGATTTTCCCGGCGCGGTTCAACTTCCACATCCGTTCATCAATTTTACGGGCACGAACCATCGTTTCGTACATCGCCAATAAATCTTGTTTTGTTAAACCAAGCTCTTCATATGAGTTTACAGTCATTTGTTCCATCCTTGTTCCTCCTTAGGCGTGAATCGGTAATCCATCGACGGCGAGAGCCGCTTCTTGGAAGGCTTCGCTCAGTGCAGGATGGGGGTGTACAAGTTGTCCCATCTCCCAAGCCGTCGCGTTCAAGACGAGCGCGAGTCCACCTTCTGTGATGAGTTCGGTCGCTTTCGGTCCGACGATATGAACACCGAGAAGGTCATCTTTCTCTTGATCTGAGACGAGTTTGACGAATCCGTCGGCTTGTCCTTCAATCCGCGCTTTCCCGAGTCCGTTGAAACGGTACGTTCCTGTCTTCACATCATGTCCAGCCTCTTTTGCCGCTTCTTCTGTCAAACCGACCGAAGCGACTTCAGGGACACTGTATACACAGCGTGGAATGAGCGCGTAATCGAGCGGTGTCGGCTCAAGACCAAGAATCGTCTCGACCGCTTTCACACCTTCTGCCGACGCGACGTGGGCGAGTTGTAACTTCCCGATGCAATCCCCGATTGCGAAGATATGACGTTCTTTCGTCCGATACTGACTATCGACTTGAATGATGCCGTTCTCTACGACGATAGAAGTGTTTTGAAGTCCTAAGTCTTCCGTGTTGGCAACTCGGCCAACCGAGACGAGGACACAGTCTACTTGTAACATCTCTTCCCCAACAGCAAGCTCCACTGCATTTTCGTGAATCAATGTTCGTTCAGCGTCGACCGTCACGCTCTTCTTCACACGGACCCCGCGCTTCTTCAAAAGACGCTCCACTTCACGCGATACTGCTTTGTCCTCGAGTGGGAGTAATCGATCGCCTACTTCGATCAACGTCACGTTCACATCTAAATCGACGAGCATGGACGCCCATTCCACTCCGATGACCCCGCCACCGACAATCGCAATCGATTCAGGAAGCGTTTCAAAATTGAGGAGGTCGTCTGAATTCAAAATCCGTTTGTGATCGAACGGCAATCCAGGAAGTTCACGAGGAATCGACCCTGTTGCGATAATCAATTGATTCGGCAAGATCAGTTCTGATTCACCGCTTTCATCCTCAACGGATACAGTCCCTGGTTGTGGTGAGAAGATGCTTGGTCCAAGAATAGAGGCCTTTCCGCGGAACACTTCGATTTTCCCTTGTTTCATCAAATGTTCGATTCCCTTTTCTAGTCCAGCCACAAGATCACGCTTATACGTTTGAGCGCGTTCCATATTGAACGTCACATCTCCCGTCTCCACGCCATACGTCGCACTTTGCTTCGCCGTTTGATAGACATGTGCAGCTTTTAAAAGCGCCTTCGTCGGGATGCATCCTCTATGTAAGCAGGTGCCACCTAACTTTCTCGCCTCGACGATTGCGACAGATTTTCCTGCCTGGGCCGCCTTGATTGCAGCCACATATCCTCCTGGTCCTCCACCGATGACGACAACATCAAATTCTCGTGCCATGTGCATCCCCCTCATAAACTCGTGCGGTCTCTTCCTTCTCGATGACGCGAAGTGCACCTTCAGCCAACGCTTTAAGCTCATCTTCACCCGGATATACGTGTACCGGCGCGAGATAAGTGACACGCTCCTTGATTTTTTCAGTCAGCCACTCGGAATATGCAATCCCGCCCGTCAGTAAGATGGCATCCACACGACCGCATAATGTCGCGCCGTGTTTTGAAATCTCTTGAGCGACACGATAAGCCATCGTCTCATACAACAGCCTCGCCTCATCATCTCCTGATTCGACCCGCTGCTCAATCTCAATGGCATCGAATGTACCGAGATGAGCAAACAGGCCGCCCTGACCGACAATTTTCTTTTTCATTTCCGATTCTTTATACCTGGTACTATAACATAGTTCTACTACCTGTCCAACAGGAATCGAGCCTGCCCGCTCCGGCGCGAGCGGTCCATCTCCGTCAAGACCATTATTCACGTCGATGACTCGACCTGCCGCATGGGCACCGACTGTGATTCCCCCACCAAGATGCGCAACGATAAGATTCAGCTCATTGTAATCGCTTCCATTTTCGGCCGCGAATCGTTTCGCGACAGCCTTTTGATTGAGGGCATGGAAAATGCTACGACGATTGATTTCTGGCATGCCGGTCTTACGGGCCAACTCGTCCATCTCATCGACGACGACCGGATCCACTATGAAACTAGGAATCCCTTCAGCCCCACCGATTTTCGAAGCGATCAGACCACCGAGATTCGATGCATGCATCCCGAAACGTCCGCTCGTCAAATCTTCACGCATGAGATCGTTGACTGTATACGTTCCTGACGTCATTGGTGCAAGCAAGCCACCACGACCGACGATCGCGGTCAAATCATTGACCGCGATGCCCGTCTCTTCTAATAAGGCACGTACTTCTTGCTCACGATGAGGCAACTGCTCTGGAAGTGTGAGACCCGTCACATCGATCGCATGTCGGACCGTGCGTGTCATCACTTCCTCCTTCCCATCAAACAATCCAATTTTCGTCGAGGTCGACCCTGGGTTGATTGCAAGAATTAGCCGTTTTGTCATCTTAGCGTCTCCCTAGGATGCTTTTTTCAACTTTAAGGAACTGACTGCGTGAACGCGACATCATGTGAATCCGCTCTTCCGCCATCTTATCGGCCGCAACGTGCGTTGGTACGCCATCACGTTCTGCGATTTCAAAGACGCGCATCATGTTGTCATAGATGAGTTCGACTTTCTTCATTGCCCGTTCACGGTTGTAGCCTTCAAGTTCGTCTGCGACGTTGATGACACCACCTGCATTAATGACGAAGTCTGGTGCGTATAGAATTCCATTTTCGTCGAGCACGTCTCCGTGACGATCTTCTGCCAATTGGTTGTTGGCAGCACCTGCGACGATTTGTGCTTTCAATTGTGGAATTGTTTTGTCGTTGATGACGGCACCGAGGGCACATGGAGCGAAAATGTCACATTCGACCGCGTAAATCTCATCCGGTTTGACGACCGTCGCACCAAAGTCTGCTTCGGCACGTTTGAGTGCTTCCTCGTTAATGTCAGTCACAATCAAATGAGCACCCTCTTCGTGGAGGTGGCGACATAAGTTGTAGGCCACGTTACCAACACCTTGTACAGCAACGGTCTTCCCTGCGAGCGAATCTGTCCCAAATTTCCATTTCGCAGCAGCCTTCATTCCACGATACACACCATATGCCGTGACCGGTGAAGGGTTACCACTTGAACCGAATGCAGGACTGACGCCCGTGACGTAATCCGTTTCCATGTGAATGAAGTCCATGTCGGCAACTGTTGTATTTACATCTTCAGCCGTGATGTAACGACCACTAAGAGATTGAACATATCGTCCGAATGCACGGAAGAGCGCCTCTGATTTATCTGTCTTCGCATTTCCGATGATGACGGCCTTCCCGCCCCCAAGGTTGAGACCCGCTGCAGCATTTTTATATGTCATTCCTTTTGCGAGACGCAACACATCCGTGAGTGCCTCTTGTTCTGATTCATAGTTCCACATACGTAGTCCACCGAGAGCTGGCCCGAGCGTCGTGTCATGGATGGCGATGATCGCCTTTAGTCCAGACGCTTGGTCTTGGCAAAATACGATTTGCTCATAGTCCTCAGATTGTAAGACATCAAAAATACGGAAGCGTGGCTCAGTGTTTGTTTCCATCATGATTAATTCCTCCTGTTAAGTACGATTAATGTTTAGCATGTAACAAAGCGAACGCGAGCGAATATAGCTTCGCTTCGGCAGTATCGGCACGACTTGTCAATACAACAGGGGCAGATGCGCCGACGACAATCGCCGCTACGCTCGCCTCTGCGAAATACATGATTGATTTATAAAGGACGTTGCCGACCTCTATGTAAGGTACGACTAATAAATCGGCTTGACCGGCAACTTCACTGTTGATTCCTTTTTGCTTTGCTGCGACCATGTCGACAGCGTTGTCGAGCGCGAGAGGTCCATCTACGACACAGCCCTTGATTTGTCCACGTCGATTCATTTGGCTAAGTAGTGCCGCATCGAGAGTCGCATTCATTTGTGGATTGACTACCTCGACTGCTCCAATGGCTGCGACTTTCGGCGATTCGTAACCGATGTCATGCATCGCTTCTACCGCATTGTGAATAATTTCGACCTTCTCTTCGAGTGTCGGTGCGATATGAATCGCCGCATCCGTCACTCCAATCAACTTTTCACGATTCGGAATTTGGAATAGTGCGATGTGGCTGAGCGTCCGCTTCGTACGGAGTCCAGCTTCACGATTAAGGACGGCTTTCATAAATGTCGATGTCGACACCATCCCCTTCATGAGGACGTCCGCCTCTTTATTTTTCACAGCTAATGCGGCACGTCGCGCAATCTCAACGTCACCTTTCGCATGTAAAATATCGACGGATGACTTATCGATTCCATGCTGTTCACATAAATTTCGGATGTCTCGAGCTTCACCGAACAAAATGAAGCGTGACAGTCCATGATCCGTAGCGAGTTTTACGGCCCGGATGACTTCTTCGTCCGCTGCCCCCGCAATGGACACGGTACAGCCTTCTAACTCTTTTGCGTTCGTCAGCATCCGTTCAAAATTCATCATTGTCCCCCCTTGCTCTCTACACTATATCATAAGCAAGTTTGTTTCCTAAATTGTAAGCGCTTTATAATGCGGATGACCATGCAAATTAATGCTTACCGTGCATAAATTTTCCTGCAAATTATTGCGTGGTGTCGAGCTTGTTGTATAATGTTCGAATCGAAATCTTCAATCGGCGGGCTGCTTCTGATTTGTTGCCACTTGCCTCTTCAATTGCTCGTTCAATCAAATCGCGTTCATATTTTGCAACGGCCTCGTGAAACGTTCCAGATTCGACCACTTTTTGACTCGTGGAACGATTGGATAACTGCAAATGATGTGGGGCAATCCACTGTTCGGAGCTTGCCATATAAATCATCGCACGACCAATCACATTCTCCAGTTCTCGCACATTCCCTTTCCAATGCTGGCTCTTCAGTAATGTTAAGGCATCTTCGTCAACGCCACGTACACTACGACCGTATTCTTGATTCAGTTTACGGATTATCCGTTCACATAGTGCCTCGAGTTCATTTAATCGCTCACGTAATGGTGGGATATGGATCGGCATCCGATTGATTCGGTAATACAAATCTTCCCGGAATGTTCCGTCTGCTACTTTTTGTTCGAGATCGGCATTCGTTGCGGCAATGATCCGGACATCGATTGGGATTGCCGTCGTCCCTCCGACTCGGACAATTTCATTTTCTTGGAGGACACGTAAGAGCTTCACTTGGACATCAAGGGGGAGCTCCCCGATTTCGTCTAGAAAGAGTGAACCGCCATCCGCTTCTTCGAAATATCCTGTTTTCCCACCACGTTTAGCCCCACTGAAGGCTCCATCTTCATAACCGAATAGCTCACTTTCAAGTAGCGTCGGTGAAATCGCCGCACAGTTCACGCGAATGAACTTTTTATATTTTCGAGGAGATTCTCCATGAATGGCGTGGGCGAACAGTTCCTTTCCTGTTCCCGATTCTCCGCGAATCAATACCGTCACGGGGGTCACAGCCGCAAGTTTCGCCTGTTCGATGACAAATCGCATGGCATCACTCGTCGCAATGATATCGGCAAACTGATATTTCGCTTCTAGATTCCGGATGCGTGTCTTTGCCTCCTGCAATTCATCACGCAGTGCACGAATCTGAGATACGTCACGAATGACCCCGACCGATCCTCGCAACTTCCCTTCGACGATGATCGGTTCCGCATTCACAAGAATATCTCGGCGTGTCGCCCCAATTTGCATCCGAATGTCTCGAACGCCTTGCCCGGTCGATAGTACTTTTAAATGGACGCTTTCCTGCATCCCGATATCTGCCGTCGCTGGTTTGTCGACCACATCTTCTTTTTTGAATCCGGTCAACCGTGTATAAGACGGATTGATCAAAATCGTATTACCGTGATGATCTGCGACCGAGATGGCCTCACTCGTACATTCAATGATGGCCTCGAGCATTTGTTGATTCTGTTTCAATCGTTCGACCACAATCCGAATAAATTCCCCTGGTAAGACGACTGCATCTTTGAAATGATCTTTTAATTGTTCAAACGTTTGATGTTTCCCCGTCGTTTCGATGACAAAATCTAGTGTCGCATCCGCATACTGTTTCCAATCGTCCGCCACAGATATGCCATAACTTTTAGCAAGGGCTATTCCTTCTGCAGATGTATCAGAATCTACGACCGCTACAATCGTTGCAAGCGGCGAATCCATCAGCATATGAAGGACTTCGGTCCCCCCTTTTCCTGCCCCCACAATCATCAATCGTTTATTCATACATATTCCCCCATCATCATTCTTCTCTATTTCATGCTACTGAATCCGCACCTGATTCGCAAGCTGCCCAAAATAGACCGTGTCGAACAGATCGATTTCTGTTAAAATAATGTATGGTAAAGGAGGAGATTGCATGCGTTTTATCGCGCTTCTAATCTTAATCGTCCCTGGGTTATTAGGTGTTTACGGAATCAAATTGCTACGTGATAGCTTCTTTTTGAAGACGAGCGCACCGTTTTCATGGTTCGATTCACTCGCTGCCGCCTCCATGTTGCAGGGGACCTTTGGGCTTCTGCTCGCCATGGGCGGGATCGGATTTGTAGCCGGCTATATTTTTAACCGCGACAAAAAAACAGGAAAAGTACAACGCCTCGACTCATAAGCACACAAAAAAAGGTTCCCTAACTTGACTTCATTTCAAGTGCGGAACCTTTTATTCATATTGAATTGTGATCACTACGGATGATCTCCTTTCAAACTACGTTACTTACTTTGACATGAAATCCAACGTCTTCTTAATGAAGAAGTATGAAAGAACTTTAGTAACTGCCGTCTTGCGTGAACGGAATCTTACCATTCGAGTTACTAACTGATTTACTTATCGGATCATGTCGAACCATCCATCGTGAAGTCGAACGCTTGCCATAAACTGTTCAACGGTTGACAACACTCCTTTTGGTTAACTGAACGATTGTTTTTTCCTATATCAACCCCTAGCTTCGAGTTGATGATAGAATCGCCTCGCGAATGAGCGACTGTCGCGACCTCACGTCGGGACATTAACGACTTGAGGTGTCGTTCCCACCTCTGAGCTATAATCGGATAGCGAACCGAGATGATTTGGTTTCTTCAAACGTTGCTCCGGAACAAGTTTGAAAAGCGTTCATCTGACGCTTGTCCAAGTAACTTGGTACATCTTTATTATAACAAAGGCCCACCATTTTGCAAGCGCTTTCTTTCATAAAGTAAATAAATCTTAAAGTAATTGTTTCATTAAAAAAGACTAAGTCCCATCACGACTTAGTCCTCATGAAATGATTCAATTATTCTTAAACGATACATACGTGACGAAGTACGAGATAAACTCCGAGTTTTTCGGGCTTCGCTCACGCTCCGGTCGCCCTTCGAACATCTCATGATCGCGCATGCCGTTCTCCCATGCCGTCTTGATTGCATGACGCATTGCTCGTTCTACACGAGAAGATGTCGTCTCATGCTCTTTTGCGACCATCGGATATAATTCTTTCGTGATGAGACCGAGCAAATCTTGGCGTTCTCGCACGTAAATGACAGCTTGACGGATATACTTGAACCCTTTGATTCGCGGAGAGATTCCGAGTTGCTGAAGCAGGAGTGAGATTTCAATTTCTTCTGGCGTCATTCCGTCGAATTCTCGATTTGTTCCTTCTGACAATTCACGAATTTTCGTTAATAACTGTTGAATATTGAACGGTTTGACGAGAAAATAAGAGGCCCCGAGTTGCACGGCCTGTTTCGTCACTTCATCTTTTCCAAACGCGCTCAACATGATCACTTCCGGTTTGTCATCACCTAATTCTTCATTTAGGCGTTGCAATACTCCGATCCCATCCAAATGCGGCATGATAATATCGAGTAAGAGTACATCCGGTTGGTGTGTCTTGACGACATCCAAGCATGTTTCTCCATCGTGTGCCGTACCTACGACACGAAGATCAGGCTCAGATTCTAATTGTCGGCTCAACAAATCGACGATTTCTCGATTGTCGTCCGCAATACATAATGTAATCACTTATGACACTCCTTTGATGAACTTCTGTTTTACTTGTTGTGACATCTCAAGTAATTCTTCGACGTGTTGCTTCGTCAAGTCTGTCATTTGAGCGCCAGCAATCATGCGACCCAATTCGTCGATTCGACTTTCACGGTCGAGGGACGTCACATTTGTTTTCGTCCGTTCATTCGTTTCGGTTTTCGTAATGTAAAGATGTTGGTCTGCCATCGCAGCAACTTGTGCCAAGTGCGTGATACAGAGGACTTGAGAGCCGACAGAAAGTCGGAAGATTTTTTCACCCATCGCCTGCGCGACACGTCCAGAGACCCCTGTGTCGACCTCGTCAAAAATAATGGAGGCCACTCCAACCGTTCTTGAAAAGATTGATTTGAGTGCGAGCATGACACGGGAAAGTTCTCCTCCTGAAGCGACTTTTGCGAGCGGTTTGAACGGTTCTCCAACGTTCGTCATCATGTAAAACTCTACGTCATCTAAACCATCTTGTTTAAGCGATATAGTTTTAAAACGGACCTCGAACGCTGTTTTTTCCATATATAGTTCTTTCAACTCTCGATGAATCGCATGCTGAAGCGACTCCGCAGCCATCTTACGCGCTGAAGACAGTCTCATGCCAGCTTCTCTTGCAATTTGCTCTAATCGAATGAGTTCATCTGAGAGCGTTTGTAAATGCTCTTCACGGTTCGTCATCGACTTCAATTCATCCGACACTTGTTCGCCGTAGGTGATGACTTCTTCGATGGTCGTCCCATACTTTCGTTTCAATTGCTGGAAAAGAGCCAATCGTGACTCAATCTCATCCAATCGAATCGGGTCAAATTCGAGCGAATCTAACTGGTCCCGGAGTTGAAACTTTGCATCCTCCAACAAATAATAAGCGTTAGAGATTGTCTCCGATACAGATGTCAAAGACGAAGAGAGCTGTGACGCCTCTTCCATCTCGCGCATCGCCACTCCGATTTGATCGAGTCCATTTGACTCCTCGGCAACCGCCTCATAGGAGAGACGAATGTGTTGATGAATGCGTTCAAAGTTGGCCAATTCATCCCGTTCTTCTGTCAACGCCTGTTCTTCCCCAACTTTTAATTCAGCCGCTTCGATTTCTTTCGTTTGAAACGACAAAAGATCCATTCGTTGAGCAAGCTCCTGCTCACTTTGACTAAGACGCTTCAATTCATCGGCGACTTGTTTCCAGGCCGCAAATGCCGTTTGATATTCCTCGACTAACGGACTGATTTCTTTTTCGGCGAAATGGTCTAATATGCCAAGGTGAAATTCCGCATCCATTAAATGTTGATGTTCATGTTGACCGTGAATATCGACCAGGAGCCGTCCGAACTCCCGTAACGTCGAGAGCGGCATCATTTTCCCGTTCACACGACAGACGCTCTTCCCACTACTATGTAGGTCTCGACGTAAGATGACTGTCCCATCTTCAACATCGATGCCATATTGTTCGGCCGCTTCGATGACCGGGTGATCCGGTTCAATCATGAACAGACCTTCGATTTCAGCTTTATCTTGACCATATCGCACGAACTCACTTGAGCCACGTCCTCCAACAAGCAATCCAATCGCATCCAACAAGATCGATTTACCGGCACCTGTCTCACCCGTGAGCACAGTCATACCTCGATTAAACGGAATGTTTAATTCGTCAATAATCGCAAACTGTTTGATTGATAGTTCTGCTAACATACGTACGTTCACCTCATAACATTCCGAGTAGTCGATCGATGATTTGCTTCGCCTTCTCTTCGTCGCGTGCAATCATTAAAATCGTATCATCTCCACACACCGTCCCAATCAATTCATCCCATGATAGATGATCAATCAAGACGCCGATTGCATCAGCATTTCCCGGGAGCACTTTCATGACGACCAAATTTTGTGCAGAATCGACCGAGACGAAGCTGTCACTAAGGATTCGCTTCATTTTCCCGTATGGATTAAAGCGTTGATCGGCAGGCAGACTATACTTATATCGTCCATCGTTCAATGGGACTTTGACCAGATGTAACTCTTTAATATCCCGAGACACGGTTGCCTGTGTGACCGGATACCCCGAGCGACGTAGCTCATCCACCAACTCATCTTGCGTCTCGATTTCTCGATTCGTCACGATGTCTCGAATTTTAATCAATCGCTGTCCTTTGTTCATAAGCGCTGACACCTCATTTTTCGTTTCACATACACATTATCATTCTAAAGTATTGTCGAAAAAAGGTCTAGCATTCCAGGTGGGATTTCCACCATTCCCCATCTAGTAGACGAGTAAAGGAAAAAGCTACAGACAACGAGGTCTGTAGCATCATTTTATCCCTTCAGTTTGGCATGGGCCGCATTTACGACCTCTTCGACTTGTAGCGATGGCGAGACGCCACCTACTCCCGTATACCGAGCGAAGAGAAGAAACTCGATGTTCCCATCCCCTCCAGTGATCGGAGAGTAATCCAGCGCTTCGACAAAGAAGCCTTCCGATGCGAAGTATCGGACCATATCGCTTGCGACTCGTTCATGGACGTTACGGTCCCGAACAATTCCTTTTTTCCCGACATCGGCCTTGCCTGCTTCAAATTGAGGTTTGACGAGCGCCATGACGACACCGTCTTGCTTCAAGATTTGTTTCAGCGGCGGCACCATCAGACGAAGCGAGATAAAGGAGACGTCAATCGTTGCGAAATCTGGTTGAATCGGGAACTGATCGGCCGTCGCGTGGCGGAAGTTCATCCGCTCCATGACGACGACGCGATCATCGCTCCGTAGTTTCCAGGCAAGCTGATTATAGCCGACATCGACCGCGTACATTTGAGTCGCGCCGTTTTGAAGCGCACAGTCCGTGAACCCACCCGTCGATGAGCCGATGTCGATTCCGACTCGTCCAAAGACATCGAGCGGGAAGACGTCGAGCGCTTTCTCGAGTTTCAAGCCGCCACGTCCAACATAAGGAAGAACTTGACCCTTCACTTCGAGAGGGATATCATCAAACACTTTATCGCCCGCCTTGTCTAGACGTTCTGTCCCACTATAGACGAGACCGGCCATGACCGACCGTTTTGCCTTTTCCCGTGTTTCAGCAAGTCCACGTTCGACGAGCAATACATCTAATCTAGTTTTCTTTCTTTTTTCCATAATCCCTCACACATTCTGTCGATTTGTCTCCATGACGAACCGTTCAATCGATTCCGCCATTTGGGCAGGTCGCAGTCCAATCTCTTCTAGGAGCTGGTTGACACCGCCATGCTCGATATATCGATCCGGAATACCGAGACGTTGAATCCGTGGAAACGCTCCGGCTTCATTCGCGTGCTCGAGCACGCTACTTCCAAAGCCACCGGCGAGAGCAGCCTCTTCTAATGTTACGAGCGGAATCCCCTCTGCGTAAAGTGAAGTCAGCATCGCATCGTCGAGCGGCTTGATGGTACGACAATTGATGACGCGCACACTGAGCTTCCCTTCCAATAGTGCTCGGACTTCGAGGGCGTCTTGCACTTGAGGACCGAACGTCAAGATGGCAACATCCGTCCCTTCTGCCTCAACTTCCCAATCATCGAGTGAAATTTCTTGAAGTGTCTCACTCATCGGCACACCGATTCCTTCACCACGCGGGAAACGAATCGCAATCGGTCCACCATCGTAACGAAGCGCAGAATAGACGAGTTGTTGTAATTCTTCTTCATCTTTCGCCATCAAGATTCGAATGTTTGGCACGTGACGCATGAAGGCGATATCGAACACACCTTGGTGCGTCTCTCCATCCGCTCCGACAAGTCCAGATCGGTCAATCGTGAACACGACGTTCAAGTTTTGACGACAAATGTCATGGACTAGTTGATCATACGCGCGTTGGAAGAAGGTCGAATAAATCGAGACGACCGGTTTCAACCCTTGCGTCGCCTGTCCCCCAGCGAGGGTGACCGCATGTTGCTCGGCAATTCCGACATCAAACATACGCTCCGGGAATTTCTTCGTAAAGCAATCGAGTTTCGAACCGACACTCATCGCTGGTGTGATGAGCGTCACCCGTTCGTCTGACTCCGCCACTTTCGTGATCGTCTCTGCGACGACTTTCGAATAGCTTGGTCCTTTCGGTTTGCCTTTGATGACTTCACCAGATTCAATTTTATAAGGTCCAAGACCGTGCCATGTTCCGACACCGTCCAATTCAGCCGGACGATATCCCTTCCCTTTTTTCGTGATGACGTGGACGAGAACCGGACCGTCGATTTTCTTCGCGTACTCGAGCGTTTCGAGCAAGTCTTTCAAATCATGCCCATCTGTCGGCCCAAAGTAAGTGAAGCCAAGTTCTTCAAAGAACGTTCCCGGAATGAGAGCAGATTTTAAGAGGTCCTTCACCCGTTCCCCGCTTCGTTCAAGTGAACTCCCGACGAGCGGGATGTGTTTGATGAGTGACTCCATTTCTTCTCGAGCATGCTTCAGCTTGCGCGATGCCCGGATACGACCAAGCATATTATGCATCGCTCCTACGTTCGGCGCAATCGACATCTCATTATCATTTAGAATGACAATCACGTTCTGTTTCTCGGCACCGATGTGATTGAGGGCTTCAAGTGCCATCCCCCCAGTCAAAGCACCGTCCCCGATGATGGCGATGGCACGATCGTTGGCGCGCCCTTTCAATTCATTCGCAATCGCAATCCCCATGGCTGCAGAGAGAGAAGTCGAACTGTGCCCTGTTTCCCACACATCATGCTCGCTCTCACAACGTTTCGGGAAACCACATAACCCATTGTATTGTCGGAGAGTATCAAACTGGTTCGTACGTCCTGTCAAAATTTTATGAACGTATGCTTGATGACCGACGTCCCATACGAGTTGGTCTTTCGGACTGTCAAATACACGGTGCAAGGCAAGCGTCAACTCTACAACTCCCAAGTTTGGCGCCAAATGCCCTCCCGTCACTGCCAATTTTTCAATCAAGAATCGTCTAATGTCTGAACCGAGCGATTCGAGCTCTGATACAGACATCCGTTTCAGGAACGACGGGTCTTGAATGGATGTCAAGTCCATAATGACCATCCTTTCTCCTCACATTTTACTGATTCGTACCTTACATTTTACAAGAATGTGACGGCATATGCCACACATTCCCCAAAACAAAGGTGACACGATGTGCTCATCGTGTCACCGAGGTCAATGATTTCGTTTCACTACAAATGATAGCATCTCAAGAAGTAACGGCGCTGGAACTGAAAGTGATTCAATTGCAGCGTGTGCCGCTCCCACTTCTTGCTCAAGAGCTTGCTTCGCTCCCTCTAAGCCGAGAAGCTTCGGATAAGTCGTCTTGTCATTCAATTCATCTGAGCCGACGCGTTTTCCGATTGCTTGTTCATCTCCGACGACATCGAGGATATCGTCTTGAATCTGAAAAGCGATGCCAAGATGACGTCCGAACTGTTTGAGGTGCATCCGATCTTCCACCGATGCCCCTGCCAAAATCGCACCGGCTTCAAGTGCATAGACGAGTAGCGCACCTGTCTTCCGTTCATGAATGGATTGGAGCTCTTCAAGTGTGACGTCGTTCCGCTTTTCAGCCAGCATATCATCCAACTGCCCACCGACCATACCTGAGCTACCGGCCGCCAATCCAAAAATACGAATAATCTCGACGACATCTAGCGTAGGGAGTGGCATCTGTGTGAGAATACGGAATGCGTCCGTCAATAAGGCGTCCCCAGCCAAAATAGCGGTCGCTTCATCAAACTGACGATGATTGGTCGGTCGTCCACGACGAAGATCGTCATCATCCATGGCCGGCAAATCATCATGGATGAGTGAGTATGTATGAACCATCTCTAAACTCGCCGCCACCTCACGTCCTCGCTCGAGTGACATGCTATACGTTTCAAGGACGGCATAGACGAGAGCAGGACGAATGCGTTTCCCGCCAGCCTCTAAAGAATACGTCATTGCGTCTCGTAATCGTTTCGGCATCTCACTCGACTCAATGAGTTCCTGCATCGCCAGTTCGACGGTCCGTTTCCACTTGTTCAAGTCATCGGTACGGTTCATGCGGATCCTCCTTTTTCACGAAGCGTCCCATCAAGTTCTAAAATTTCATCCATTTTTTTCTCGGCGGCAGAGAGTTTTGTCTGGCACAACGCAGACAAGCGGACACCTTCCTCATATAGGGTCATCGCTTCCTCTAACGGGACATCACCGCTCTCGAGTTGCGCGACGATCTGTTCGAGGCGCTCGAGCGCCGCCTCAAATGTCTGTTCTTTCTTCGTCACCGACAATCCTCTCCTTCACCTCAGCGATCGCATGACCATCCCGAAAACGAATCGAGATATCACCGTCACGTAATTGTTTCACGTTCTGCACATAGGCCCCATCTTGTTCAATGAACGTATATCCACGTGACAAGACGGCGAGCGGACTGACTGCATGCAACCGTCCAACCTGTTGTGCAAATTGTAGCGTTGCTTGTTCTAATGGTCTCGTTCGACGGAGTCGCTCGACCATATGATTGACTTCTTCCCCTTGCTTGGACAACGTTTTTGAAAATCGCTTTACATCTAGCTGCTGTGACAACTGACGGAGCTGATGAGTGGCTTGGGTGAGATGTCGCCTCATCCCTTGCTCGAGACGGATTTCTGACTGGGCGAATCGTTCCCGTTTTTGAGAAATCGTGTACCTCGGCGATTTTAATCCATAGCTATTGATCATCCGTTCCACACGGGTTCGCGAATCATCCAATTGCTCTCTGACGGCTTTGTGCAGATGGTTATCCAAACGTTCTACATCTTTTCGCTGCGCATCAATCATCGCGGTAGCGAGTTCAGCCGCCGCTGTCGGAGTCGCAGCTCGAACATCGGCGACGAAATCAGAAAGCGTAAAGTCTGTCTCGTGACCGACAGCAGAAATGATGGGAATCGTGGACGCATAGATTGCCTCCACCACAACATCTTCATTAAATGCCCAAAGCTCCTCGATGGAACCGCCACCGCGACCGACGATGAGTACATCACAATCGGTGCGTTCGTTCATCCAGCGAATGGCCGACGCGACTTGTGGAGCCGCCATTTCTCCCTGTACAGCTACAGGTGCGAACGTGATCGCCACATGTGGCGCACGACGACGAAGTGTGGTCGCGATATCGTGTAGCGCCGCTCCTTTTGGAGACGTCACGATCCCAACGCGCTCTGGAAACATCGGGAGCGGGTGCTTCCGCTCCTCGTCGAACCAGCCCATCTCCTCTAGTTCACGCTTTCTCGCCTCATATCGCTCAAACAATAGACCGATTCCGTCTTGTCGCATCAATTCGACGTACAGTTGTACATCTCCCGTCGCTTCATACATCGTCACCTTTGATACGGCGATGACTTTCATTCCATCTTTCGGTTCGAATTGAAGTTGTTTGGCATCTCGAGAAAACATGACGGCTTTCATCCGAGACGCGTCATCTTTCAACGTGAAATAACAATGACCGGATGAATACCGTTTGAAATTTGAGATTTCACCGATGACCGCGACTTGTCGAAGCAAGACATCATCATCAAGTTGTCGCTTCACATATCGAACAACTTCAGAAACCGGGAGTGGATTAGCCACGTGATGCAACCTCGACCGTATTATGCATGAGCATCGTGATGGTCATCGGACCGACACCACCCGGAACTGGGGTGATGGCACTCGCCTTTTCCTTAACAGCTTCATAGTCCACGTCACCGACTAGACGACCTTCGACCCGATTGACTCCGACATCGATGACAAGCGAACCCGGTTTGACCATGTCTGCTGTGACTAAACCAGCACGACCGACCGCGACAATCAAAATATCTGCTTGTCGCGTCATCTCACCGAGGTCAGCTGTTTTCGAATGACAATACGTGACCGTTGCTGATTCATTCAAGAACAACATGCCTACCGGTTTACCGACGATTTGACTACGACCGACGACGACAACGTGCTTTCCGGCAATCTCGGTTTGTGTTTTTGCGAGATGTAAGATACCGTGCGGCGTGCACGGAAGTAACGTATCGAGACCGAGCATCATCTTCCCGACATTCTCAGGATGAAAGCCATCGACGTCCTTTTCAGGGGAGATACGCATGATGACTCGTGATTCGTCGATGTGTTTCGGCAAAGGAAGTTGCACGAGAATCCCATGAACTTCCTCATCCGCATTCATCAAATCAATCAAGTCGAGCAATTCCTTCTCGCTAATCGTCTCATCAAAACGGAGGACTTGTGAATCGATTCCGATTTCTTCTGCCGCCCGTTCCTTCCCGCGTACATAGCTATGACTCGCTGGGTCATCCCCAATCAACACTACTTTTAATTTCGGTACGATGCCACGTGCGCGAAGTTCCGCCACACGCTCTTTTAACGTTTCTCGATATGATGCTGCCACTTGTTTCCCGTCGATCACTACTGCCATCTCTCTCATCCCCCGTTGTCTTTAGGTTTTTCTGTAGTTGGTCTGGTGTCTTATCTCTATTTTTTAGTCTTCTTTAATGATATTTCCGAGTACGCCATTCACGAGTTTGCCGGCTTCTTCGTCCGCGAACGATTTCGCGAGTTCGACCGCCTCGTTAATAGTGACGTTCTCTGGAATCGTCTCGACGTATAACAATTCGAACGTTGCCATTCGAAGAATCGTACGCTCGACGTTTCCTAGGCGATCCAAGCGCCAGTTTTTCAAGTTTTCAACTAGTAATGCGTCGATATCTTCAATATGTTCTAGCGTCCCTGTGACGAGTTGTTCGTAAAACGGATCAGACTCTTCTCCATCTAATGCGAACTCGATTGCTTCGTCCACCTCTAATTTAGATACTTCGATTTGAAAAAGCGTTTGAATCGCTTTCTCTCGTGCTTCATGACGTTTCATTCAGTTACTCTCCTTTTACATGCTTTCATTGTGATAGTTTAGCATAAAGCACTCATAAATTCAGTACAAAAAACCAGGAAACCGAAATAATGTTCGGGCTTCCTGGTTCATGTTATTTTGCCAATGACATTTCTTTTTCAACGAATTTCGTATCGAACGTCCCGATGCGGAACTGCTCATGTGCCATGACTTGTTGATGGAATGGAATCGTCGTTTTAATCCCCGAAACCGTAAACTCATCCAAAGCACGCAACATTTTCAGAATGGCCTCATCACGCGTTGGCGCATGGACAATCAATTTCGCAACCATCGAGTCATAGAACGGCGGAATCATCGCTCCTGCATAGAGTCCACTATCGACACGGACACCCATACCGCCTGGAACAATATATTGGTCAATCTTCCCTGCCATCGGACGGAAGTCCATAAATGGGTCTTCCGCGTTGATTCGACACTCGATGGAATGTCCTGAGAACGTAATGTCCTCTTGTGAGATGGCAAGCGGATGTCCGAGCGCCACTTCAAGCTGCGCTTGAACGAGATCGAATCCTGTGATCATCTCGGTGACGGGATGCTCGACTTGGATCCGGGTATTCATCTCCATGAAATAAAACTCGTTTGATTCTGGAACGTAAATGAACTCGATGGTCCCCGCTCCCGAGTACTGAATGGCTTTTGCCGCTTTGACGGCCGCATCCCCCATCAATTGACGTGTCGTTTCATCAATCGCAGGTGATGGCGCCTCTTCGACTAGTTTTTGCATGCGACGTTGGATCGTACAATCACGTTCACCTAAGTGAATGACATTGCCGAATTGATCAGCGAGAACCTGCACTTCGACATGACGGAACGACTCGATGAACTTCTCAAGATACACGTCACCATTCCCAAACGCCTGCTTCGCTTCTTTACGTGTCGCGACCAATCCTGAAACGAGTTCGTGCTCGTCTCGAGCGACGCGAATGCCACGTCCTCCACCGCCGGCTGTCGCCTTGATGATGACCGGATAACCCATCTCACGTGCGAGTTCCATGGCTTCTTCGTCGGTGACGACCCCACTTGAACCCGGAACGACAGGAACACCTGACTCGATCATCGTTCGTTTGGCTTCATCCTTGATTCCCATTTTGCGAATCGCATAGCTGCTCGGGCCGACAAATTGAATCCCGCACGCCTCGCACATCTCGGCGAACTCGGCATTTTCAGCCAAAAAGCCGTAACCGGGATGTACCATCGTCGCATCCACGGCGCAGGCGACTGATAAGATATTAGGGATATTTAAATAGGAGTCCTTCGATGGATTCGGACCGATGCAATAAGCCTCGTCAGCCAGATGAACATGTAACGCTTCACGATCTGCCTCAGAGAAGACAGCGACCGTCGGAATATTCAATTCTTTTGCTGCACGTATGATTCGAACCGCGATTTCCCCGCGGTTAGCAATTAATAATTTCATAACGACCTCACTTCACGCTGAAGAGCGGTTGACCGAATTCGACGAGATCGCCATCGGCGACTAACACCTCTACGATTTCGCCACTGATTTCCGCTTCGACATCGTTAAACAGTTTCATCGCCTCTAGAATACAAACGATTTGTCCTGACTCGACACGATCGCCGACGTTCACGAACGCTTCTTTATCCGGTGCCGGACGTGAATAGAACGTTCCAACCATCGGCGAGGTGATAGTACGATAAGACGCCTTTTCTTGCGTCGGTTCTTCTGTTTGTTCATTTACTTGAGGAGCAGGCGCAGGCGGTGCGAATGCTTGTGTCTGCATGATCGGCGCGCTCACTGTTTGTTGCGCTTCTTTCTTTAATGACAGTTTGAAATCAGATGTTTCAAGCTCCATTTCATGGACTGATGATTGGTCCAATAATTGAATAAGCTCTTTAATTTGATCGATTTGCATCTTTCTTACCCCCTGTTTATACCTGGTACTAATC
The DNA here is from genome assembly GCF_018617075.1 of Exiguobacterium sp. s123. Lineage (GTDB taxonomy): Bacteria > Bacillota > Bacilli > Exiguobacteriales > Exiguobacteriaceae > Exiguobacterium > Exiguobacterium profundum. The sequence goes on from NZ_JACSJL010000002.1 coordinate 213,843, forward strand.
TCTCCTTCACTATAACTGGTCAGACCAATGAATGCAACGAGAAAAAAAGAGCACCCATTCATTCGAATGAGCACTCGTAAGGATTAACCGTTATAACGACCCATGAACTCTCCAGTACGTGTATCGACTGTCACTTTTTCACCTGGTTCGATGAAAAGTGGCACTTGAATGACGTGTCCTGTTTCCACTGTCGCGTTTTTCTTCACGTTCGAGGCCGTGTCACCTTTTACGCCCGGGTCTGCTTCGACGATCGTCAAGACAACGCTCGTTGGAAGCTCGATTCCAAGAATCTCCCCTTCGTAGTCCGCGATGCTGACTTCCATGTTCTCAAGCAAATATGGAAGTGCTGATTTGACTTGAGCGCTTGTCAATTCAAGTTGCTCGTATGATTCATTGTCCATGAAGACATACGTGTCGCCCATTGGATAGAGATATTGCATGCGTTTACGCTCGATGTGTGCGCGTTCGATTTTCTCTCCGCCACGGAACGTCGTTTCTTGGATTGCCCCGTTACGCAAGTTACGCATTTTCGTACGAACGAATGCCGCGCCTTTACCCGGTTTTACGTGTTGGAACTCGATGACTTGCCAAATCGAACCGTCAGACGTTTTAACCGTCAATCCTGTTTTTAAATCGTTAACTGATACCATGTTGATTTCCTCCTAAATTCAGATGAAGCTTATGCCTCGATCGTAATTAACTCTTTTGGCGACTGTGTCAGACGGTAGCATCCGTCTTCTGTGATGACGACATCGTCTTCAATTCGGCAACCACCGACGCCATTGATGTAAATACCCGGCTCGATCGTCACGACCATACCAGGCTCAAGCACCGTGTCCGAACGGAACGATAATCCTGGGGCCTCATGCACTTCCATTCCGAGACCATGTCCTGTCGAGTGGCCGAAGTATTCGCCATATCCAGCTTCTTTAATGATATCGCGTGTCAACGCATCCGCCTCAATGCCAGTGATTCCGGCTCGTGTGCCTTCTACGCCAGCAAGTTGAGCACGGAGTACCGTATCGTAGATTTGACGCAACTCATCCGAAATCGGACCGATTGCAAGCGTACGCGTGATATCTGAGCAGTACCCTTTATAGTAAGCCCCGAAATCAAGCGTAACCAATTCTCCAGTTTCGATGACTTTATCGCTTGCCACACCGTGCGGTAGCGCCGAACGGAGACCCGAGGCGACAATCATGTCGAACGATGACGAGTCGGCACCTTTTGAACGCATGAACATTTCGAGTTCGTTCGCGACTTCTCTTTCGGTACGACCAGGACGGATGAACGTCTGGATATGGGCGTACGCCGCATCAGCGATTGCCGCAGCTTCCTTCATAATCTTAATCTCTGATTCATCCTTAATCAAGCGCAGTTTTTCTACGATTCCAGACGTTTCAATAAGTTGAGCGTCCACTTCTTTTTCATAAGCACGATATTGCCCCACTGTCATCGCATCCTGCTCAATGCCAAGGCGCTTGATGGATTCACGTGACACGACATCTGCTACCGACTTGATGAGTGACGTATCAAGCTCGATGATGTCATACCCTTTCACTTGATCGTTCGCCTGTTCCGTGTAACGGAAGTCCGTGATAAAACTTGCCGAATTCAACGTGATGACGATGACACCGCTCGATCCTGTGAAACCAGATAAGTAGCGGATATTCTCACGTTTTGTGACGAGCAACGCATCAATTTCGTTTTTTTCTAACTTTGCTTGCAGTTTGTTTACGCGTTCAATCATGTCGATTCCTCCAATGTTCGATTAGTGCATGCATCGCTAACGTATAGCTCGTGAGTCCAAAACCGGTAATGACACCGATACAGACGGCAGCAAGTTTTGACTCATGCCGAAAGGTCTCGCGTGCATGCACGTTCGAGATATGTACTTCAACGACCGGGGCAGAGATAGCGGATATGGCATCCCGGATCGCAATCGATGTATGCGTATAGGCACCCGCATTCAAAATGACACCCTCATAATCAAAAGCGTCATGCAGCGCATCAATTAAATCTCCCTCATGATTCGATTGTTTAAAGGTGAGTTCAACGTCTTCTGGAGCGCGCAGCATCAGTTCTGCCGCTAATCCTTTCAACGACACATCGCCATATACATCCGGTTCACGACGACCCAGTAGATTTAAATTCGGTCCATTTAAAACTAAAATCCGCAACCTTCTTCCCCCTCGTTCGTCAAGTCTTATCTATTGTAACAAATTTATCGAAAGAACGTGAATCGAGCCTTCTGCCCTTTCGTTTTTTTTACAAATCACGGTATAATTCAAGTACAACATTTGAAGAATCGAGGAAAGTGAATGAATTCTAAACCAACCATCCCAGTCGGGGGACAGGCGCTTGTGGAAGGCGTCATGTTTCAAGGCCGCTCTGAAAGCGCATCTGCCATCCGGCGAAAAGATGGCTCGATTGAAACATTCGAGCAAGCGCGCATTCTTGTCCCTTGGGTCCAATCGTTAAAAAAAGTACCGTTCTTGAGAGGGATTGTCGCGCTTTACGAATCGTTAAAGAACGGTTCTGCACATATGAACTTTGCGAGCGATCGATATGATGTCGACCCGAGTGAAGATACGAACACGAGCGAAGACCAAAAACAGAGCATATGGATGATTGCCATCATCGCAATCGTCGGTGTCATCTCATACGTGTTTGGTAAATTGATTTTCAATGTGACGCCTGCACTGCTCGCGGCTATGTTTCAAGACGTGCCTTTATTTTCCGGACATGTGATTCAAAACCTCCTTGAAGGGGGAATAAAATTAGTATTGTTACTCAGCTACCTCTACTTGATATCATTGACGCCACTCATTAAGCGCGTCTTCCAATATCACGGCGCTGAGCATAAAGTCATCAATTGCTATGAGTCCGGGCGTCCGGTCACGGTTGAACAAGTACGCCAAAGCTCGCGATTGCATTATCGCTGTGGCTCGAGTTTCATTTTATTCACCGTCTTCGTCGGGATTGGCGTTTATATGATTGTGCCAATCGACCCGCTCTGGTTGCGACTCGTCAGCCGAATCGCGCTATTGCCGGTCGTCATCGGAATCTCATTTGAAGTCCTTCAGTTTACCAATCGTTTCCGCGACCATCGCTTTCTGTCATTCCTCGGCAAACCGGGCCTGTCGCTCCAATTATTGACGACACGAGAGCCGAATGATGAGCAGATTCAAGTCGCGATTGAAGCATTTGAGACATGGGAACGAAAAGAGTTAGGAGAATCGGTCATTCATAGAGAGGGATAAGAGGAGGAAGCACCATGATCAGACAAAGAGTCGGTTCGATCGCTGCAACAATCGTGTTTATCCTTGGCTTCATCGGGGTCGGGCATATGCTTGCCACCGATCCGGGTCGCCTGTTTAGACAATTGTTGTTCATCGGGATATTCGGGTTAGTCTTTTATGTGATCTATCGCGTCTTCATGGCACCACGTATGTCTGCAGAAGATGCACGCTATCGTAAAACCGCGCAAGCCTCAAAAAAACGAATGCAGGGAAGTCGTGGTCCTCAAGTCAAACCTTCCGCTTCCGCTAAAAACCGGAAAGCGAAGAAACCTGGTTCGAACGTCACCAAGTTATCTAAACGTTCAACCGTACATCGTAGCAATCCTCCACACTTAACAGTGATTGAAGGAAAAAAAGGCAAGAAGAAAAAGAAAGCAAACATGTAAAAGGAGCGCCGCGGCGCTCCTTTTTATGTCGTCTCTACATATCCGATATATGGAAGATTCCGATATTGCTCCGCATAATCGATTCCATATCCGATGACAAACTCATCAGGAATTTCGAACCCGACATAGTCTGCGTCCAATTGAACGAGTCGACGCATCGGCTTGTCGAGAAGCGTACAAATTTTCAACTGTTTCGGTTGATGAAGCTCCATATGTTTACACAAGAATTTCAACGTCTGTCCCGTGTCGATGATGTCCTCGATAATGACGACATACTTTCCTTCCACATCTAAATCCAAGTCCTTCCGAAGCTGCACACTCCCACTCGAGACCGTCTTTTTCCCGTAAGAAGACGTCGCGACCGTATCGAGCTGAACGCTGCCTTTCATGTATCGCATCAAGTCTGCCGCAAAGACCATCGAACCCTTTAACACGGCGACGATCACGATTGGTGTTCCCTCTGCATCGTTCTCAATTTCTTCAGCCAACTCTTTCACACGTGTTTGAATCTGCTGTTCATCAAACAGTTTTCCTTTGATTTGAATCTCCATTTATCCGGCGAATGTTCGCCGTCACCCCCTATCTATTCAATCCACGATTCATCTTAACATAATAATAACTAAAAAATATACATTCTATGATAAATATGAATGATTCGTTCGTATTTTAGCGATGGTAAACCAAATAAAAAGCGACAATCGAGTTCGAATGTCGCTTTTCACATATTATTCCTCTGAAGCTCGCTCTTGATCCCGAAATTCTCTGAATTGATCCATGAGCTCAGGCTTATCTTCAAAAAATTCCACGAACTGTGTCATACAGTCAAGTGTGTTCGAGCTGAGATGGTGTTCGATTCCCTCGACATCCTCGTACACATCTGCCTCATCCACTCCGATTAGACGTAAAAAAGACTCGAGCATCGCATGACGCTCGACCAATCGCTTCCCTACTTTTTGACCTTTTTTTGTAAGCATGAGACCACGATACTTTTCATACACCAGATATTCTTCACGGTCCAACTTTTGAACCATTTTGGTGACAGAGGAGGGATGGACCCCTAAATGTTCCGCAATGTCAGATACACGCGCATAGCCTTTCTCTGACATCAACAAATAAATACGTTCTAAATAATCTTCCATACTCGGTGTCGGCATGGGCACGACCTCCCCTTATGTTCCGGTTTCCATTCTTTATTTTATCCTAACTAGAATGAAATCGAAAGGGAAAGCCCCGATTGATTGAGTCAATCGTTGTCTCATGACCTTAAATTCATTATAATGAGATATGGTAACTTTGAAAGAGAAGGGAAGAACATCTATGGGACTCGAAACAATCCTCGTCATCCTCCTATGGGTTGCCTTGATCGCCTACATCGTATGGCGTTTCATGCCAGCTCGCGGGTTGAAAAAAATGAAACAAGAAGAATTCCGCGCCTCACTCCGTAAAGGTCAGCTGATTGACGTGCGCGAACCGAACGAATACAAAGGTGGACATATCGTTGGTGCTCGGAATATCCCGGTCGGCCAAATGAAACTACGCATGAAAGAACTGCGCAAAGATCAGCCGATTTTGATTTACTGCCAAGGTAGTTCACGTTCAAACCAGGCGGCTAAACTCTTGATGAAGAACGGATACAACAACATCTACATGCTCGAAGGCGGTTTCAAGAACTGGAAGGGTAAGATTAAAAAAGCTTAAAAAACGGGCGGGTCGATTCAATCATCGACTCGCCCATTTTTTATTTTACAGATGACGCCTCACGACGCTCATATTTTAAGACCGGTTTACGGGCAGCGAGTGTCTCGTCCATCCGTTTGACGACCGTCGTATGAGGAGCCGTCTGAACGATCTCCGGATTCTCTTCCGCCTCTTTGGCAATCTGGAGCATCGCATCACAGAACGCATCAAGTGTTTCTTTTGATTCTGTCTCTGTTGGTTCCACCATGATACATTCCTCGACATTTAACGGGAAATAGATTGTCGGTGGGTGGTAACCGAAGTCAAGAAGACGTTTAGCGATGTCGAGAGTACGAACACCAAGGGCTTTTTGACGTTTGCCTGACAAGACAAACTCATGTTTGCAATACGTATCATATGGCACGTCGAACGCATCTTTTAGTCGCGCGAACATATAGTTTGCGTTGAGGACCGCTTCACGTGATACCCGCGTCAATCCTTCTGCGCCCATCGTCTTGATATAGCTGTAAGCTCGGACGTTGATCCCGAAGTTTCCATAGAATGGTTTGATTCGCCCGATTGAATGTGGTCGGTCGTAATCGAGACCATATCCATCATCTGTTTTCGTCACGATTGGAGTCGGTAGGAATGGGATTAAGTCACGTTTTACTCCGACTGGACCTGAGCCTGGACCTCCACCGCCGTGAGGACCGGTGAACGTCTTATGCAGGTTCAAGTGAACGACGTCAAAGCCCATGTCCCCCGGACGTGCGATTCCGAGAATCGCGTTTGAGTTCGCGCCATCATAATAAAGCTTCCCGCCAGCTTCATGAACGACTTTTGAGATTTCAAGAATATCCGCTTCGAATAGTCCAAGCGTATTCGGGTTTGTCAGCATGAGCGCAGCTGTATCCGCTCCAACTTTTGCCTTCAAATCATCCAAATCGACGAGACCGCGCTCATCTGACTTGACGGTTACCGTCTCGAATCCAGCAACGACTGCGGACGCCGGGTTTGTTCCGTGCGCCGAGTCTGGAACGAGTACTTTCGTACGAGCCTTATCCCCATTACGTTCATGGAACGCTTTGATCAACATGAGTCCCGTCCATTCCCCATGCGCCCCTGCCGCTGGTTGGAGTGTGACTTCGTCCATTCCTGTAATTTCAGCGAGTTGCTCCTGTAAGTCCACCATGAGTTCGAGCGCACCTTGAATCGTCTCAACCGGTTGCAGTGGGTGAATATGTGCAAAGCCAGGAAGACGAGCCATATCTTCGTTCACTTTCGGATTATATTTCATCGTACACGAACCGAGCGGATAGAAGCCTGAATCGACCCCATGGTTTCGTGTAGATAGAGACGTGTAATGGCGAACCACATCGAGTTCAGATACTTCCGGAAGTTCCGCCGCCTCTTTTCGAATCATCGTAGCCGGTAACAACGTCTCAAGGTCAACCTCTGGGACAGTCGGTGTCGGCAAATTATATCCAGTCCGTCCTTCACGTGATACTTCAAAAATTAGCGTTTGCTCGTGTTGCATTATTTCATCCCCCCAACCACTTCGACAAACTGATCAATCTCTTCTTTCGTGCGCAATTCCGTCGCGCAAACCAACATCTGTGTCTGACGCTCCCCTTCATACGTACCAAGCGGTAGACCACCAATCATGCCATGCTCGAGCAGATGGCGCGATACTTCTTCTGCGTCACGTCCAAAATCTACCACGAACTCATTGAACATCGGTCCTTCGTCCACGATGTTGAATCCTGCAGCTTTTAACGCTTCTTTCATATAATGAGCAGTTTGAATATTCCGAACGGCCATATCACGAATTCCGTATTTTCCTAAAGCGGACATCGTGATCGAAGCAGCCAATGCGTTAAGCGCTTGGTTCGAACAGATATTGGATGTCGCTTTATCACGACGAATGTGCTGTTCACGCGCCTGGAGCGTCAACACGAATCCGCGTTTGCCGTCCTCATCGACCGTTTGACCAACAAGTCGTCCCGGTAGTTTACGCATCAATGATTTTTTGACCGCGAAGTATCCACATGACGGTCCACCAAAACTTTGCGGAATACCGAATGGCTGTGCATCTCCGACCGTGATGTCCGCACCGAGTGCTCCTGGTGACTCAAGAATTCCGAGGGCGAGCGGGTTGCTCGAAACGACGAAGAGCGCACCCGCTTCATGAGCCAATTCTGCCAATGTTTCTAAGTCTTCAATACGACCGTAGAAGTTTGGATATTGTACGACAAGACACGACGCATCCGTCAAATCAAGGTCTGACACGTCCGTCACCCCGTTCACCACATCTGTGTAGTCAACGGATAGCCCCGGTCCGTCAGCATACGTACGGATTACGTCCTTCGCTTCAGGATGCACTGCACCAGAGACGACGACACGTTTTTTCTTCGTCTGCGCGCTCGCTAGGTAAGTCGCCTCAGCGAGAGCCGTGATTCCGTCGTACATCGAAGAGTTCGCGACGTCCATCCCTGTCAATTCACAAATCATTGTTTGGAATTCGAACATCGCCTGAAGTTCACCTTGTGAAATCTCAGGTTGATATGGCGTATACGCCGTATAGAATTCAGAACGCAAAAGCATATGGTTCATCACACTTGGTGAAAGATGATCGTACATCCCTGCTCCAAGGAAGCTCGGGTATGATTTCGTATGTTTGTTTTTATCAGCCAACTTCGTCATATGACGAACGAGATCGACTTCCGGAAGCGGAGCCCCAATCGCCGCCAATGATGCTTGTTCGCGAAGTGTTTCTGGAATATCTGAAAGAAGCGCTTCGATTGAATCGACGCCGATTGTCTCTAACATGTCTCGTTCATCTTGTTCGGTCATCGGTAAATAACGAAATTCCATTCTGTTCATTCTGAATCCCCCTGTTTCATTTCGTTCGTTTATAGAAAGGTGTCGGTACGCGTTCGGCTTCAATCTTTTTGCCACGGATGTCGATGACAAAACGATCTTCATCTTTGTAACGTGCATCGACTCGTGCCCATGCGATTGATTCATTTACAGTCGGAGGCATCGTACCGGTCGTGACAACGCCGATTACATTCCCATCCAATTCAACTTGCGCCCCTTGGCGGGCAATCCCACGACCGAGCAATTTCAATCCGATCAATCGATTCGGAATATTCTCTTTTTGAGTGACGAGTGCTTCCTTACCAACAAAGTCAGTATCTAGCTTGACGGCAAAATTGAGATTCGCTTCGAATGGCGTGACCGACTCATCTAACTCATGACCGTAAAGCGGCAAGCACGCTTCGAAACGTAATGTATCGCGTGCGCCCAGCCCACATGGGGTAACACCCTCGGTTTCAAGCGCTTCCCAAATGGCAGAAATCGCTTCTGCTCGAGCATAAATCTCGAACCCATCTTCCCCAGTATACCCACTTCTAGAGATGATCGATGGCACACCCGCAACGTCCCCATTCATGAATTTGAAGAACCCGATTTCGTCGAGTACCACATTTGTGATAGTTTGAAGTACGGATTGTGCATTCGGTCCTTGAATCGCAATCTGACCATATTCATCAGATTCATTTGTCACAACCACGTCACCCTTGACGTATCGACGAATGTGGGCTTCGTCCTTTTCAATATTTGAAGCATTGACGACGAGCCAATAAGCGTCCTCATCCAATCGATAGACAAGCAAATCGTCCACCACACCGCCGTCTTCAAGACAGAGAAGGTTATACTGGGCTTGACCAACTTTAATCTTCGAGATATCATTCGTCACCAAGTTTTGAACTTGCTCAAGCGCATCCGGCCCTTCGATTCGAATTTCTCCCATGTGAGATACATCAAACATCCCCACGTTTTGACGTACAGCCAAATGCTCTTCTTTAATCGAAGAGAACATAATCGGCATTTCAAATCCCGCAAAATCAACCATCTTCGCCTTCGGTTCAATCAAATCGAACAAAGGCGTACGTTTCAAAGTAACCTTTTCCATAATATCCCCCAATCCCGAACATAAAATGCTTTTGTTTTTGAAATCTTTCGTTTTCCATTCCACTTTAACAATTTTTATTCCTTCTGCATAGGTAAAAAAGCGAAAAAGAAAAAGGATGAAAAACGAAAACGTTTTCATCCTCATTATTTCATATTTTCGACTCGGTGGAAACGTCAGAACGTTCAATTCCCGCTGTCCGTTTGATTTCATGAGTTAGCTCGACGGCGGCTTGCTTTAATTCAATCGATTCATTCTTCGCATTGACCCCAAACTCTTTTAATTGAGTAACGGATCGATTGACCGCATCCACGTGCCCTTTGATTTCATTGACCTGTTGACCAATCACATCCGCCCGAATTTTAAAACGTTCCGTCAGACGATTCAAACGACCAAATTCTGGTTTCATTTTGTTTTTGAACAAGAGATAACCATATATCCCAAGTCCGATTAATGAAAATACGATGATGGCAAAATTAATCCAAATCATTCTTTTTCCCCCTTTATACGGATGATTTGCTTGGCGATGTCTTCAGGCGATTGAGATGCATCGATGGATACACTCGCTTTTCGATATAATTGATCACGTCGTTGAAACAACGCATGAACATCCTCCCGTCCTCTTTTAACAAGTGGCCGCGCAGAATCTTTGATTCGTTCCCAACACATGTCGAACGGAAGATTTAAATGGATCATCGTACCACGTTCACGCATCCAACATATATTTTCAGAGCGTTCCACCACTCCGCCACCGGTCAGGATATAGTCAGCAGTGACTTGTTGCAGTACTTTTGACTCAACATCACGAAACGCAGACTCACCATAGCGGTCAAAATATGTAGCGATCTCCATCCCAGTCATGGACTCAATGACTAAATCAAGATCGATGACCTCCCCATATTCTTTCAGAAACGAGAATAAGGTAGATTTACCTGTACCCATAAACCCCACGATATAAAACGGGTTTTCATTCATAAACAATCACCTCTTTATACCGTTCACCAGATGTTAGCACGATATTCACTTCAGTACGATTCGGTGCAATCGGACGACACGTCAGAGTTCCCGTTGGTTTATGCAGCGTTAACGGTCGATCACCGCAACGCTCCTTCGCCAATAACAGATGCGATTCGAAGCGAATCGCTAAGATTTCCTCTGACAGTCGCCTCGTCGTTCGTTCCACATCAGTATACCAAAATAACGCGGCCCCGAGTAACCAAACAACGATGGTCAAGGTGATGACGAGAAAGAATCCTGTTTCATGCACATGACGTGCCGCTCTCTTCTGAACGATGAATCGGTCCATGCGATTCGAAAACCCTTTCCGACCGTTTCGACATGATACTGCTCGATTCCTCTTAAAAAGAGTAAGTTTCCTCCTCCATCTCCGACCATGACCAAATTGCCATTTACTTGTTTGATTGTCCATGACCACCGCTCCTCATCCGATTTGACGAAATCACCTCGTAACCGCCCTTCGTCAACACGACAGTTCTCGCTATCCATCAGACGGCGCACAATCAGTTGAGGCGTCGTATGATGATTCCATTTAGGCTGTTCATAAAGATGTTGACCGAGCGTGAGCAATTCAACCAAAAGGAAAAGAAATATGGGAAGGATCAGCAAAACGACCGTCATTTCAATCATCGTAAAGCCCTTTTCATAATGTCGGTAAACAAAATCCTTTCTCACACACTTGCTCACGCCCTGTTGGTTCAGTGGCTTCAAGCAGAACCTCTCCTTGTAATCGTTCATAGATGAAGAGCGTGTCACTCAACCGTTGGATTCGTTCATTCCCTTGCACGACAAAGGATGCCAGTATGAAAATCCATCCCATGATGACCGCAAGACTGACAGTCAGCTCCCATAACGAGAAACCCGATTCATCCACTTTCACGAATAATCACCTCCGGCTCATACGTCCCGATTCGAAATTTGAGCGTCACCGATGTCTTTCCACTGACGAATTTCCATTGTCCCGCATAAGAGGCGGTCGCTTGTGAAAAGGTCAACGTGTTGTACGTCGGAAGATATACGTCCACCCCATCAGGAACATCAACCTCCCTGACGATCTCTCTCCCACACACAATCAGATAAGTTTGTTGTTTGGAAATCCAAATCAATCGCGGCACACAATCTCCCTCTTCTGAAATATAGGGAAATTGCCCAGCTTCTTGAATATTCGCTACCAATGAATCCGTAAAATTGTAGAGCTCCATTCGTTCGAACGGTCTCGTAATCGGTGCACTCATCAATACTAAGAACGACAATACGACAAGTACCCATGTCATTTCGACCAAGGTGTAGCCTTTCATTGTTTTTTTAAGGAGCCATCAGTCGGTGAATACGTATAGGTCGAGGATTGACAGCTATAAACGAGTGGATCTGCAGCCGACGCACGCTTAATCACTTCTAACGTTTCAGGATAGGCTTTATGTTCCGCGTAATGCAAATTGATTTCAGATTCAACGATTCGAACACTACCTTCGCAACTCACTTGGTCAGCACGAGATTTCCCGTCCGACAAAGAAGGGACAAGTAACAAGAGAAGAACGGATATAATGAGTAATACTGCCGCCATCTCAACTAATGTGAACCCACGCTCTTCCTTCATTTCATCTTTCTCCTTTCACAATTGAGCCATAATGAGTTTGACCGGTAAATAGAGTGTGTAAAAAAGAACACCGATCATGACACTGAGGATGCCGTATAAAGACGGTTCAATTTTCTCAATCAAACCCCGACTATGTTGCTCCATCTCTTCGAATACAAGCTCGCGATGAAGAGACATCAATTTGCCAAGTTCTCCACTCATCGATCCCACACCTAATAGACTCACGACCTCATGATCGATAAACGGTTCACACCTCGTCGCCGCTTCAATCCCTTCACCTTCAGACATGCGATAATGAATTCGCTTGGCCATTTCTGCCATTTCTCCCTCCTCCTCGGCTAGCCGACTGATAATCTGCCTGATATTCGTTTCAGTATGTTGGAGCAAGGACAACTCACTTACAAACACATAGGTCATATAGAGTGTTTTCCCACGTCTCCATGCGTAAAAAGGGAGCTCTACTCCTCGACGATGGAATCCATATATGAGAATCGCGATTGCCACGAATATAGAAAACAGTACAGGAAAGAACCAATTCGACAATAGAATCGACCCCACACCGCCATGCGACGAGACATCTACCATCCCCATTAATTTCGGGAAAATGTATAAGGCATAAATCATTCCTAATGCAAGTAGGATGAAGAAGATAATTAACGGATAGCGAATTAGCCTCCGCAGCTCCTGCTTTAACCGTTGTCGCATCTCGAGTACCATCGCCACTTGCGACAATCCATCCATAAATCGTCCGTTGCGGTCCGCCGTATGTAAAATCTCTTGCATCTGCCGATTCGTGATCAAGATGGAAAATACTTCAGACAAACTCACACCCGCTTCTAGACGAATCCTCATCTCTCGAATACAGTCTTTCATTTTTCCCTTCTCATGAAGTTCAAGCGTCTCCATGGTCACTTTCAATGACACACCTCGTGATTGTAGACGAAGAAAACGATGAATCAGTCGGATCGATGGGATTACCGGAACGTCGACCATTCGCAAGTCACCTCCTGATTTCGAGTCAGTACACACCAATGTCTTTCCACGGTCGCCTTACCAAGAAGTTGCATCAGCCGCTTTTCCCCATCCTGAATCGATGCGGTATGAAAGGTTGTAATCGTCAAATGCCCACTGAGCGCTGCATCGTATGCGACCATCAATTCTTCATCGGTCCGCACCTCGCCAATCACGATGATATCCGGGTCGGCACGAAGCGTCTCTTTCAACAAGTGTCGATGGCTGAGTCCAGCCTTAGCATTCACTTCCAGCTGAATGACACCACCGACCATTTGTTCTGGAGGATTTTCAATCGTCACAATCCGCTCATGCTTCAGCTGATTCAACAGGGCATACAGTACCGTCGTCTTGCCTGCTCCGGTAGAACCCCCTATAAAGAAAAGACCATGATGTGATGCCACGACTTTCTGAAATCGTTCCACATCGTGTGATTGTAACAGGTGCTGGAGTTCAAACGTGTCGTGCGGAATGCGCCAAGACATTAACGTCTGGGCGAACGACGGGAGAAAGGTCACCCGGATGACATCTTGATTCAATTCATAGACCCCGGATTGTGGAATGCGTTGATTAGATTCAGGTAGTGAACACCAATATCGCATATGATATGTAAGGCGATCATAAAGCTCTGCATCCATCGATTGAAGCGCAGTAAGCTTACTAGCAGAACGGACTTGAACCTTTACTTGGTTTGCATCGGGTATAAAATGAAGATCACTCGCACCGATTTGACGTGCTGCATCTACTAAATCCTCAATGAGTTCCTTCATCTCGTTCACCTCGATACAAGCATAAAAAAAAGCCCACTATGTTGAAAGTGGACTTGTTTTATGAAACTTGAACCGCTGCAGTGTTGTGGCGACGTGCATATGTTTCGATTGAAACCTTGTCATATCCGACAATCACTTCTTTTCCATCAGTTAAGATTGGACGCTTCAAAAGTTTTGGGTTTTCGCTCATCAGCTTAAGAAGCTCGCTTAATTTCAAATCCTCCACGTCAACATCAAGTTGTTTGAAGGCCTGGCTTCGTGTCGCAAGGAGAGAGTCGACTCCTTCCTCACTGATTGCAAGGAGCTGCAACAATTCGTCAACTGTTGGTGCATCTCTAAAAATGTGACGCTCACTCACTTGAAGTTCTTGTTCTTGTAAAAACGCTTTCGTCTTCCGACAAGAAGTACAGCTTGGATACGTGTAAAACATTAGTTCTGATGCCATTTTTATGTTCCTCCCTCATTCAACTTTCACTTCGCTCATTTTGTATAAGTTGATTATACATCTCTATACCCCGTTTGTACATGTTTTGTGCAACTTTTTTATAAATTTTGTACAACTTTATTTACCGAAATGATTTCACATATTTTTCACGATTATTTTGCTCAATTATCACGTTTCCATAGCATTTTTTCGAATGTGTTGGTAAAATAGTGAATGAGAATGGAATAATGCACGTATGGGGGGATTAACATGGCAAGAATGTTTCGTGTCCTAGGCTTTTGGACTGGACTAGTAGCGGCACTTGCTTTCGTAGGCGCACTAGGCGGCGACCAAAGTAGTAGTGAACATACTGGCGACTTTATCGTTATGGGACTTGTCTTCTTAGCACAAACGATTTTCTTCGTCGCTCTTGGTTACTTAAAACTAACTGAAAAAACGTATGTATATGTCTTCGGCGCGTATTTGACAATTTTCTTCGTTGTCTTTACGTATTGGAGCAACTTCCAAATGTAAAAAAAGATTGTCTCGCCGGAGACAATCTTTTTTTATGTGAAGAACGGATTTGTCCGCTTTTCTTCTTCTAGCGTCGTAATAGGACCGTGCCCCGAGTATAACGTCGTCTCATCGGAAAGGAGCTGCTTCATCCGATCGATGGACCCCATTAATGTCGACTGGTCTCCACCGAACAGGTCTGTCCGTCCGACGGATTGCTTAAAGATCAAGTCACCACAAAAGGCGATTCTTTCATCATCCATATACAATACGACACTCCCTGGGGAATGACCCGGCGTGTGATAGATTCGAAATACGATGTTCCCAATTTCTAATACATCACCTTCGTATGTTTTTTCTGCCGGTTTCATCGATGGTATCGGCAAGTTGAACGCAGAAGCGCCATTCTTTTCTCCATCTGTCAGCCAATCCGCTTCTAAGCGGTGTACATAGACTGGTACCTGGTAACGTTCACGGAGCGCATCGATTCCTCCGATATGATCGAAATGTGCATGAGTCAACAAGATTGCTGAAAGTGTACCGAAACGTTCGATTGTATCGAAGAACCTCGGGTCATCCGTTCCGGGGTCAATGACGACGACAGTGCCGCCTTTTTCAATCACATAGCCGTTCTCTTGTGCCAAGCCAGACGTAATCTTTTTGATTTGCATAGCATTCATCCCCTTCTTATTCAAAACAATATTGTGGCAAAATTGTTTCGATGTCAACCTTTGCTCGACAGCGACTCTATAATCGGATAAAATAATAATGATATTTCAGTGAAATTTTTATGAATTTCATGACGTATAATTAAAGGGGGAACTCGTCATGCATTTGTATGAACCGTTCGGATGGATTTCCGTCATCGTCGCGATTGTGGCTATTTGGGGAATGCTTCGTTCATTCCAAAAACGCCAATTCTTTCCGCTCGTTTTTGCAGGTTTAACTGTACTCGTATTCGGATTCTTTGGTGTCGCCACGTTGATCTACGGTGGAATTCCAGGTTAATGATTCGCATATGCAATCATCAAGCGACTTCGGTCGCTTTTTTTATGCCTTTTTTTACGTTCATTCCCTCTGTTACATAAAACGGACCAAATCACTATGTGACTTGGTCCGTACTCATTATTCTTCAGTTTGTTCTTTGAAACGGAGTAAGTCGGAGTAAATCAAATCATCGTTCATTTGCAAGATTTTTTCCGCTTCTTCCGTCATCGGACCACATAACGACGTATCTTCGACTACTTCACCAGAAGTCGCGTTATAACATGTCGACTGTGTCCAAACATATTCATCCGTCACGACCGTTCCGTCGCGGAAAATCGCGCGGCTGTTTCGATTTTCAGAGAATAAGTCGTTTCCGAATCCAATCGTATCTGACGTGTCGATTCCAAGTAAGTGCAAGATGGTCGGTTTCATGTCGACATGACTACCGATCGTCTCATGCACTTCCCCTTCTTTCTGGTCAGGTAAGTGAATGGCAAACGGAACTTGTTGCAACTTCGCCACGTCGAATGGTGTCAACTCATCTTTGCCGAGTAGCTCGGCCACCGCACTGTTGTGGTTCGTCGAAATTCCGTAATGGTCACCGTAGACGACAAAGATTGTATCTTCCCACATTCCATTCTCTTTCAACTGGTCGATGAAGAGACCGAGTGCGTAATCTTGATAAGCTAGTGCTTGCGGGAAGTTGTTCAACGTAGTTGAGCTCGTTTCAAATTTTGGTACAAGCTCATAGTCTTCACTTGGCATCGTGTACGGGAAGTGGTTCGTCAATGTGATGAACTTCGCGTAGTACGGTTCAGGCAATTCTTGAAGCATTGGAATAGATTGTTCGAAGAAACTATCGTCTAAGAGACCCCATTCTGTCATGTCTTCAGGATTCCCGAGGTCATAACTCTTTTCATCAAAGAATTGATCGACGCCAATGTTCTTGTACATTTGATCGCGGTTCCAGAACGATTTGTTATTCGCATGGAACACGGCTGAGTAATAATTTTCGTCCTTGACCAACTCAGGGAGCGCTTGATATTCGTTATCGGCGTTCGTAAAGTATACAGCACCACGCGGGAGTCCATATAGTGAGTTATCGAGTGCGAACTCAGCATCAGAAGTCTTCCCTTGACCGACTGTATGGTAGTAGTTCGGCCAGTAGTGAGACTCTTCAATCAGTTTGTTCAAGTTCGGCGTGATGTACTCTCCATTCGGCGCCTTCATGTTGTGAGTAAAATTCTGCGCAGATTCGAATGAAACCACGATGACATTTTTCCCTTTATATTTTCCGAATAAATCCGGATTCGGCGCCGCATAGTTTTGACGGGTGAATTGTTCAATCGTTGCGAGTTCTGATTCATCCGCCATCGCTTTTTGAGCCGATGTTTTCGTTTGGAGCATGGCATCATACACATGGAAGTTAAATGTTCCGATGTTTTTCACCAACAGCTCACGGTCAAATGAACGAGTCAACAATTCAGGTCGTTCCGTTTCTGCTAGCGAAAGGTTGAACAAGAAGACAGAGACCGCTACGACGAATGTGACGAGCGCACGTCGATGTGAAGCTGCATTCTCTTTCATGTTCATTCGCCATAAGATAAACGGAAGGATAAACACGTCACCAAGTATGATTAAATCTTTCCATTCAAGAAGCGAAGTGAATGATGTCGATAACGTTTCCATGTTCGATGGTTGCATGATGACAGGCATTGTCAAATAGTCCGTGAATTCCCGATAATACACGGCGTCCGCAAACAAGATAAACGATGCAATCGCATAGAGCGTGTAGAGCACCCATTTTTGTTTATTACCTTTAAAGAAGAAATGGAAGGCAAACAAGAATAATGTCGAACTGATTGGGCTAATCAGTAAGATAAAAGCTTGTGCGGTGTTTTCAATCGGAATGTTGAAGAAAAATTGATAGACGATATACGTCTTCGTCCAAAGCAATAACGTAAAAATCCAAAATAGACGATATTCTTGAAACGAAGCGCGGACCGTGTCGTTCAGTCTCGTCGATAGCTTCGAAAAGCGTTGAGATGAATTCATCTGACGGTCTCCTCCTCTTTTCAGTTTTCGGCATGTTTTAGTTGCCATTCTTTATTTATATTTGTTCATTCATTGTACAATTCGGATTGAATAGTACACGTCCAGTATCAAGTCCAAATCTTACCCCTTTTTTAATAAAAAATCAACTGTGACGTTACAAATTTTACAATATCCCATACCCTTTCCCACAAAAAAACACGCCTGCAATGTGCAGACGCGTCCGTTTCATACTCGTGTCGGAAGGAAGTGTTTCCGTGCCAGCCAAGCACATCCAATCACACCGGCATCGTTTTCGAGTTCAGCGATTTTGAATGTTGTCGACTCGTATACCCGCTCGAGCGCAAACCGTTTGAACTGTGCATCAAGCGGCTCCAATAATGCGTCGCCAGCTTTTGAGACGCCTCCACCGATGACAATCATTTTCGGATTGAGCGTGTTCGCGATGTTTGAGATGGTCAAGCCGAGGTATTCCGTCATCTCGTCAATGACTTCTGTCGCGATCGAGTCACCAGCCTTATATGCTTCAAACACGTCACGTGCAGTCACTTCTTTTAACTCGTTTAATGAAGTATGTTGATTCTTACGCTTCTGTAACGCCAGACGCGAGATGCCGGTCGCTGAAGCAATCGTCTCGATACACCCGAGGCGACCACAACCACACTTCACAGCCTTCGTTTCGTCTCGTTCCACGGTAATATGCCCGATTTCTCCGGCCATTCCTGCCGTCCCATGAACGATATTCCCGTTCGTGATCACGCCACCACCGACACCTGTACCGAGCGTGATCGCCAATAATTCTGACGCCCCTTCGCCGGCACCTTTCCACATCTCACCAAGGGCCGCGGCGTTCGCATCATTTTCGAGCACGGCCGGAAGACCGACTGCTTTTTCGAACTCACTCACGAGTGCAAAATCTTTCCACCCGATGTTCGGAGAATATTCGACAACTCCTTCTGAGAAGTCGACGAATCCTGGTGCCCCGATTCCTGCACCCGCAAAATCTTCTTTCTTCTTACCTGATGTTTGTAAGTATGTTTCAAAAGAAGCTGCGATGTCTTTTGGAATATGTACACCATTCTCTCGAATATCCGTTTTGACTTCCCACTTATCCGAAATGATGCCGTTCATGTCTAAAACGGCCATCTTCACCGTCGTACCACCGATGTCGATACCTAATAACCATTTCATACCGTTCACTCCTCATCTCAACTAAATCGCTTTCATTGAATAGTGTACACTATTATCCCCTTAGTGCAACCCTTTGCACTAAGGGGATTTCTGTCAATCTGTTGAATTTTTTAATTCGTGGGTCAAAATGATTTTGGCCGTATCGTACACACGTTGTTCGATGATGCCCCCTTCATACAATTCGTCGAGTTCCATCATCATGAGTGAGATTTCAGCATCCCGTTCTCCGATGTAAATAATGGTACCGAACGATTTTAAAAACTGTTGGACATCATAAAAGTTTTTCATGCTTCTTCCTCCATCGTCGATTGTACATAACGATTTAACAATTCTCGCGTTGCTTCCAGTGATGACAGATGCGTTCGCTCATAACTATGGCTCGATTCGATTCCTGGCCCAATCAAGGCATGTCGCACATCATACCCTGCTCGAATCGCCGCTGACGCATCTGACCCATAGTACGGATAAATATCTACCTTATACGCGATCTCATGAGCTTTACATAACGCCGTGAACTTCCGTCGTAACCCGATATCATACGGTCCAGATGAATCCTTGGCACAAATCGAGACTGTATACTCATCGGAATGCTGTCCATCCCCGAGCGCACCCATATCAACGGCAATGTATTCCACGACGTCTTCCGGAATACCCGCGTTCCCTCCAAATCCGACCTCTTCATAATTCGAGATCAAGAAGTGAACGGTATGCGGTAAGTCATAACGGATTAAGTCTTTCGCAAGGTCCAATAGAATGGCGACCGATGCCTTATCATCCAAGTGGCGTGATTTCACGTATCCTGAAGAGGTCACTTGAAAGCGAGGGTCGAATGAAACGAAGTCCCCGATCTCAATCCCAAGCGCCGTCACATCTTCACGAGAATGCACTTTTTCATCCAATCGGACTTCGATGTTTGATGCAGATCGCTCGGCAGAGTTCGTGTCCTTATAGACGTGAACACTTGACTGATGGATCAAGATCGTTCCTTCAATCGCCTCTCCTTCTTCACGGTGGACGAGGCAGTTCTCTCCCTCAATCGCCGTCCATGCGTATCCTCCCACTTGAGTCAAACGAAGACGCCCGCTCGGCAAGATGTCTTTGACCATCGCACCGAGTGTGTCCACGTGTGCCGTCAACAGACGCGCCTTGCCAGAACGACCTGAAAATGTGGCCAGCAGTGCCCCTTTATGTAGACGTGACGTCTTGACACCCAGTGCATTCAATTCTTGCTCCGCGAAGCGGATGGCCTCTTCCGTCATCCCGGAAGGACTCGGGATGTTAACGAGTGTTTTTAATGTTTCAATCATTGAATTCTCCCCTTACCAAAATCCGTACCCGACGAATAGTCCAAACATCGAGATGGTGAGTACGGAAAATAAGATTCGTTGTATACGGTTCTTCTCATCCGGTAGCCCGACGACCCCCGAGACGACAAAACCACCAATCAGACCTCCCGCATGCGCGAAATGGTCAAGACCTGCACCTAATACAAACGCAAGTCCTACGTTTAATCCTAACATAATAAAGAGCGGAGGTCCGAGCGTCTTCATGAAGAGAGAACGATCCCGCAACCCAAAGTACAAGAGCGCACCGACCAATCCAAATAGCGCCCCTGAAGCGCCTGCTGATATCGATTCGCTGAATGCAAACGATGCGGATGTCGCTAATATTCCACTGAGCAGGTAGATGATTAAAAATCGTATGGAGCCGTACATCCGTTCGACGAGCGGACCGAGCGACCAGAGTGCAAACATATTAATTGCAAAGTGGAACCAACCGATATGCAGGAACATCGGTGTAATCAAACGCCACCATTCCCCTTGTTCAATCAACGGGTTCACTTTGGCCCCGAATGCGACCAACGTGTTTGGATCAAGCGTCGAACCGACCGATTCGGCTAACCACATAACTAAAAAGGTGACGAACAGTAGCCCATACACCACTTGTGGTTTTCCGAAGGAAAAACGTTTCTTCAGATCCGCTTTCTTTTTCCGGTCGAGGGAGACCGCTAGCAGTCGGAACCGGTCTTCTTCCATAGTCGGTGTGCAAATCGAACGGGACAATGTCACTTTCGCAGGGATTTGAAACGTCAACGAGTCTACACGCTCTTCATCCACGAGACGCTCACCATAAACATGAATGGTCAATCGTTTCCGCCCGATGCGAGATAAGCGAAATGCGTTCAAAATCGCGTGTATATCCATCCCAACGTGATTCGCCCATGCTTTTTCAGTCTGAATGAACAAATCATACCGATCACCTGCTTTCGTATCGAATAAGATGACCGCACGGGAGGGTTCGAGTATGCCTTCAATTCGCCCACCGTTTTCGACCTTTCGATAAATATCTTCCCAAAAACAAGTTGTCGCCAACGAAACCCCTCCTCTCTCTCAATTCTATTGTAAATCACGACACGACCCACGACCAAACGATGATTCGTTCTATATGTATAAAAACCCGTAACCAAATGGCTACGGGTTTCCAAAGGATGGAGATTACAAGACAGGTTCCATCGTTTTCATGAGTACGTTCGCAGAATGTTGCATTTTCTCATGCTCTTCTTGTGACAACTCAATCTCAACGACTTCACGAACGCCTTGACGGTTGATAATCGCTGGTACACCGATATGGATATCGTGCAATCCATACTCACCATCAAGATGGGCACCGACTGTCAACAACGTGTTCTCGTTACGAAGAACAGCCTTGACCAACCGAAGGAGACCGAGTCCAATCGCATAGTACGTCGCACCTTTACGTTCAATGATATGATATGCTGCGTCACGAACGTTGACATAGATGTCTTCAAGGTCTTCCCAGCTGTACTCATCATGCTCTTCAAGTAGTTGCTCGACCGATTTTCCATATATACGAGCGTTGCTCCAGGCAGCAAACTCCGTATCACCATGCTCACCCATAATGTAGGCGTGACAGTTACGCGGGTCGACGTTGAAATAGTCTCCGAGCATGTAACGCAAGCGAGACGTATCAAGCACTGTTCCTGAACCGAAGACACGATGTTTCGGAAGACCAGAATATTTCCATGCGAGATGTGTCATGATGTCGACCGGGTTTGAAGCAATAATGATAATTCCGTCAAAACCAGAGTCCATGATGTCTGAAATCATAGATTTCATAATCTTCGCATTTTTTTCAACGAGATCAAGACGTGTTTCACCTGGACGCTGTGGTGCGCCAGCAGTGATGACCACGATATCAGCGACGCCACAATCCGAGTAATCCCCTGCCCAGACGCGCATCGGTGATGAAGCGAATGAAACCCCATGGTTCAAGTCCATCGCTTCTCCTTCTGCCTTCGCTTTATTGATATCGATGATGACAAGTTCTTCACATAGACTAGCTGTCGTCAATTGGTAAGCGAAACTCGCACCTACTGCCCCTGCCCCTACAAGTGCGACTCGTGTTACTTTAGCATGATTTAATGTTTCCATAATGATTCTCCACCCTTCGAACAATCTGTTTCATGTTTTTGTTATCTCTGTTACAAATAGATTGTAACATCATTCACAAACTCAAACTACAGCGGAAACCGTTTTCACTTTGGCGATATTGTGACAATATTCACATTTATTTGGAACACCTTCATTTTCTGTACTACCCTCATCCAAACACTAAAAAACAAATCAACGTTGCTCCACATACTGAAAGAAAATTAACCGCATCGTTTCCGAGAAAACGCCATCCTGACACGTAAGTCGTCGGCACATCGTGATGTATTTTTTGCTCCGTCAATTTTCCGCAGACTGTACAACGAAACGTTCGTTGGAATGTCGCGCCGAGAAGCGTGTCAATGATGCTACCAGTTAATCCAATCACCCATAATAAAAGGAGATGCGTGACCTTTAAGTCGATGAACACAAGAGAGGATACGACAATCAACAGTGCACCGAACATCGACATGACGGTACCGAACGTCGAGACGGCGCCACTCGTTCCCGGTTCGACTCGCTTAAAGGTAAACATGAACCGAGGTTTCAGTTTCGATAGGACACCGAATTCAGATCCCCACGTATCGCTCGTCGCCGCCGCGATGGAAGCGACATACATATAGAGGTAGACCGGGTCATTCGTCAATTGATAACCGAGTGCACATAAAATCCCTACCCCACCGTTAGCTAACACTTGCATGGCATCGCGAGCCCCCGTCTTCTCGACGATCTCATCGACCCCTTTTTTATCGTGAGAGCGATATTTCGAAGCGAGAGAAGAAGTCGAAAAAAACACGCCAAGCAAGTATAGACCGAACCATCCGAAGGAGAATCCAATCACCGTACCGGTCACGACTGTCAACAGCGCCCCAGAGCGAGTCAACGACCGTAACCGATAACCGAGATAGGCGACGAAACTAGTTACAGCGAATATGGCGAACACTGAATCATCTCCTTCTCTGTCACGATCCATTGAACGGGTAGGTCGTGCGGCTCAGTTGGTACTTGATCGACAATCTGAACGGTATATGCCAAAGCAAGTGTTCTACCTTTATAGGTTTTTAAATAGCGATCATAATAGCCCCCACCCCAACCGATACGATAACCGGTTCGATCGAAAACACGCCCCGGAACAAGACAAAGGTCGATCACTTGCGTCGTCGCTGGAGTGGTCGGCTCTAAAATATTCATGACTCCCTCTTCCAAATCATCAAATGAATGAATGATGTGAAACGTAAGTCCCCGCTCCGTTACTTTCGGGACGCAGACCGTTTTTCCTTCTTTAAAGGCCATATGAATAATCGGGGACGTATCAATTTCTAGCGGGAGTGACAACGTTAGCGCGATTGTTTGACTTTCAATCCATAAGTCCGAGGCAAATAATGATTGGTGAATGACTTCGTCCGCATGATGTCGATCCGCCATTTGTTTGATGTATTGATGAATCGTGCGCCGCAGCGCTGTTTTCTCTTCCACAACGTATTCCTCCTTACAAAAAAAGCCGCCACATATGTGACGGCCGGTCCCTCATTACTTCACTTCGCGGTAAAGCGTGTGACGACGGAGACGTGGGTTGTATTTGCGCAACTCGAGGCGCTCAGGGTTGTTACGTTTGTTTTTCTTCGTGATGTACGTGCGATCGCCTGTTTCTGTGCAAGCTAATGTAATTTTAACGCGCATTTCTTTCACTCCCATCTTAATGATGTTGTATCAAGTGCTTTTGCTTTACAGTCTAAGCATACTCAATTATCCTACCAAGTTTCTTATGAAAAAGCAAGGTTATTTCACGTTCTTTTTCATTGATTCCTGTCCATATGGAGAAGTCTCTATAGGTAGGCATGTGTTGACGTTCTCGCTCACCTTATACCATTGTTTTAGGTCGTGAATCGAGATCTCTTCCCCGACATATACGCGTTCTGATGCAGGAAACACGCTGTTTTCGATTCGATGGATTGCATCGAATAAACCACCGTGACCATGCGGATTGCGAGTCGCTTCAAAGGACAACATAGTTGAGTATAACGGAAGCGCAAGGGATTGCGCAAGTTCTCTTGCAGCAGGAATCGTCATCCAATCGAAGTGGTGAACCACTTTGAAGGAAACACGTTTCGAAAGTTCATGAACCAGTTTTACATAGGCGATATTTTGTGTTGCCACCTGGTTCATGACATGCTCTAAAAATGGACTAGTTGGACGAACACGATACACATGTATGTTTCCTTGTCGCTCATACTCAGGCAACTCGTCATGATATGGCGTTAATACATAGACGACTTCGCCATCGTCCGCTCTCGCCTCGATTTCGTCGACGACCCGTCTTCCGAGTCCTCCAACGATATGACCGTGATATTCAGGCGTGAGCACCAAAATGGCTGGTTTTTCTTCTTCCCGCTCGGTTGTCACATAGTAATCGTGAGGAGATAGGAACGAATCAATATCGATGTCTTCATCCTGAAGAAATGGATATGCAGCGTAATGATCATGTAGCAACTGTTCGGATACTCCATCCTGATAGAGTGTCGTTTCCAGTTCTGCAAAGAGTCGTGTGTGTTCACGGAACCGTTCGGCGGCATACTGTGCCGTCGTTTGCCCATCCAAGATGAACGCCCAGTCACTCGACACAGCCAATACGTAATGACGGATTAATTGTTTCAAGGCGCGATTCGTCGCTTCCGATTGATTACGATAGTCCGCCACATCTTTTACGAGTTGCATCTCCATCATGTGCAAATGACGAAGCATCCACTCATTTCTTTCGTTAATCCAAACTTCACCATAACCTTTACGTCCCCATGTATTCATCGACACGTGGACCGTCTGTAAATCTTTAAAGTGACGTTCAAGGAAGAGCGCTGGCGTGATGGTTTCAATTCCAAATTCAGCAAGTCTCTCTGCTACTTTCCCAAGAAACTCTGGCCCCTCAAACCACCAGTGACCGAACAACTCCGCATCGAACGGAGCCGTGACTAAAAATGGTGGGAATGTCTGAGCACCGTGCGCTTCAAGATGTGATTCTAACGTTTTGGCAAAATCGGTCGCATGGTTTTCAATTTGATGTTCCGCCCATTCGCGCACGTAGAAATCCTTTTGATCCGTATCACCCGTAATCCGGTGCATTTTTAAACCCGTATCAAAACGAATTCCTTCCGGATGCATGAAGGACTGGATATAGTCCCAGTCCCGATCGTATGCCAAATCGCGGTAAAACTCACGATAATCCGGATGGCCTGGATATCCGATCATCGAACTCCAAATTTTACCTGAGATGATTTGATCCCGCGGGAACAACGCGACGCCATGTGGTGAATAAACAGGGGCTCCAATTCCTTTCTCTGGCGTCGGATCTGCGTCGAGAAGAGCATGTTCATCGACAAATGTGTAGCGAATTCCTTCTTCATAAAGAATCCGATCAACTCCTGGTGTATAAGCACATTCTGGTAACCAGATGCCTGTTGGACGGAACCCATAATGACGTTCGAAACAGTTCAAACCTGTGCGAATCTCAGCACGCGCCGCCTGTTCCGTGAAGAGATGTGGATTAAAGCCATGGGTTGCCGTACATGTCACCATGTCAATATAACCTGCCTCACGATATGTACGGAACGCCTCATTCAAATTTTTATTCCAATGGAGGAACGTATTTTTTAAATCGTGGTATCGTTGACGATAAAAATGTAACGTCGCTGTTTCTTCGTCTGTTCGGTCCTCAGACAATTCGAGGGCAATCAATTCGAGCATATCGTCTAAGTGCTCCACATAGCGATCCTGAATGAGAGGATCGGCAAGCATTTCAACGACAGGTGGGGAAATACTAACCGTCCAATGCAAGGGACGCTTCAAGCGATCGACTTGCCATAGAATCGGAAGATATGTCTCAGAGATGGCCTCGTAAACCCATCTTTCTTCTAAACGGTGTTTCTCTTCATGCCTAACGTACGGTAAATGAGCATGAAGGACGAGTGAAAAGTACCCAGGTTTCATAATAAAAAGTCCTCCTTAACGCACGAGTCGGTATGCTGCATATTTTGGTAACGTATCAAGTAGTTCTGGAGAATCAACTTCCCCGTATTGCCAACGTCGGACCGGTTCTGCGAATCGTCCGACTCCAACTGGTTCTGCCCGCGGCGTATCAAGCGGATTTGATGCGACGATTGGGAGAAACTCCCCTTCCATCGTCCGAATCCCAAATTCAAACACATATGTCGTATTCGGGTCGAGAGGGCGAACGAACCAGCTGTTCGTCATTTCAGGAAGATCGAATGTATAGGAGCGGTTTGCGTGACCGCTATTGTAATCAAGTAACGTAACATCAAGGATGCGAAACGCCTTCGGCAATTCTTCCCAGCGTCGCATAAATTGAAGCACTAACGTTTCTTTCACGAGATCAGATACTTCCCAGCATACATACACTGCGTTTGGAGACTGTACGACCGCATGCATAAAGTCCACGTTGTACCGATCGGGTAGCTTCCAGTATCCTTCCGGACCCTTTTCAAGAAGTGGAGAAGTCGACACGTTGGCCGTCTCTTTCGCTGATGCCACTTGTTTGCGTGAGGGCGTCACCGACGTCTTTGCTTTCTTCGTTTCACGCTTTTTTTTCACAGGGGCAACCGCCTCCACTTCCTGTTGCTGATTTCTCCATTTACGCCATGCGTATTGGACTTTGCCAATCGGGACGTCTAATTCTGCCGCAATCTGTTTTAACGTAAGACCTTGTTGTTTCAAGGATACGATTTTCTCTTCCATCTCTATATGGCTCCCTTCATGTAAAATCCATGTAGACTATTATTCGCTCCTTGAGTTTGTATTCCTGCCCAAAAAAATAAAGAACAACAGCACTGTTGTTCTTTACCACTAATCTTATTGATTCAAATCATAATGTTTCCCTTTTTCGAGGAAAATTAAATGTTCTCCGAAGTTCGTCACATGATCGCCCATCCGTTCGAGGTATCGAGCAATGTTCGAGAATTCGTATACATCGTTCGTCCCAACCGTCATGGCCGGAAGAGAACCGATATATTGTTTAATCACCGTTAGATTGATGTCATCAATCACGCGGTCCATCTCATTGAGTTCACGAACACGGCTCACTTCACCTTTACGATAGGCACGTGTCGCCAGTTCAAGCATGTCAATCAACTGCTCGGCCATCTTCTTGAGCGGTTGGATGTCAAGCACATAAGGAACGTGCTCGATTCGTGTCACTGCTTTTGCGATGTTTGTCGCATAGTCCGCAATGCGTTCAAGATCTGTCGCTGATTTCATCGTCACAATCAGACGTCGTAAGTCAGTCGCGACTGGTTGCTGTTTTGCAATCAATAGGATCGCTTCGTCATTGATTGTCAACTCCAACTCGTCTAACTCGTTATCGTTATCAATCACGGTTTTAGCCAATTCGAGATCATGTTTTTCCAACACTTCGATTGCCGTCGCCGTTTGGCGCATCGTCAAGTTTGCCAATCGTACAACTTTATCTTCTAATTCAGTCAATTTCGTATCAAAAAATGTGCGGTTTTGTGCCATCAATCCAGTCTCCTCCTTAACCGAAACGGCCAGAAATATAGTCTTCCGTCCGTTTGTCAGATGGATTCGAGAAAATCTTATCTGTTACATCGAACTCGACAACTTCTCCATTTAAGAAGAATGCCGTTTTATCCGAAACACGGGCAGCTTGTTGCATGTTATGTGTCACGATGATGATTGAATATTGTTCTTTCAACTCTTGTACCAATTCTTCCACTTTCAATGTAGAAATCGGATCAAGGGCAGACGTCGGCTCGTCCATTAAGATGACATCCGGTTCAATCGCTAACGTACGCGCGATACAGAGACGTTGTTGTTGTCCACCTGAAAGTCCGTACGCATTCTCATTCAATCGATCTTTTACTTCATCCCAGATTGCCGCACCACGTAATGAACGCTCGACAATTTCATCGAGTACTTTCTTATTTTTGATTCCGTGCGTCCGCGGTCCGTATGCCACGTTGTCATAGACCGATTTTGGGAACGGGTTCGGTTGTTGGAATACCATCCCGACCGATGTACGCAAGTCTTCTACTTTATATCCACGGTCGAAGATGTTACGACCATGATACAAGATTTCACCGTTCGTCCGAACCGATGGAACGAGTTCGACCATACGGTTTAGAGTCTTAATGAACGTCGATTTACCGCACCCAGATGGTCCAATGATTGCCGTGACTTCATTCTTTTTAATATCGAGGTTGACGTCAATCAAAGCCTGGTCTTCTCCATACCACAAGTTCAAATTGTTGACGACATAGGCGCTATCTTTTTTCATCTCAGTCGTTGTCTGTTCTGTCGTAGTTGTATTCACGTTTTGATCTCCTTTGTTGAGCTCTTGTTGTTTCATCATCTCGAGCTTCCTCCTCATTCATCTGCAAAAAAGACTTAGTGTCGATTTGTATATTTGTTTCGAATATAGATGGCAACCGAGTTCATCGCGATGAGCATCGTCATGAGTACGATAATCCCTGCTGCTGCTAAGTTTTGGAACTCTGGTTGTGGTCGACTCGTCCAGTTATAAATCTGGATCGGGAGGGCCGTGAAGTCAGAGAAAATGTTACTCGGTGTCGTTGAAATGAATGTTGCCGCTCCGACCATGATGAGTGGAGCCGTTTCACCAATCGCACGAGAAACCGCTAGGATAATTCCCGTAATGATCCCTGGCAACGCCGAAGGTAACACGACGTTAAATGTCGTCTGCCACTTCGATGCCCCGAGCGCTAGCGAAGCGTGTCGTAATTCCATTTTGACTGCTCGTAGCGCTTCCTGTGAGGCCACGATGACAATCGGCAAACTCATGAGACCGAGCGTCAAGGCACCGGCCAGAATCGAGTTCCCTAATTCCATGACTCGAACGAAAATCGTCAATCCAAGCAACCCGAATACGATTGACGGAACGCCTGCCAAGTTCGAAATGTTGACTTCAATAAACGAAGTCATGCGATTTTTCGGAGCGTATTCTTCCAAGTAAATTGCCGCTCCAACACCGATGACAAACACCATCGGTACGATCAATAGCATGAGCCATAACGACCCAATCAACGCAGGATATAATCCAGCCTGTTCAGGACGGCGCGACGGGAAGTTGCGTAAGAAATCGAGATTGACCCACCCTGCCCCTTTGGACACGATGTCATAAATCAATGTCGATAAGACAACGAGTGCAAAGACGAGTCCCGCCAAAAAGATGTACTTAAATATTTCATTCAATTGTAAACGTCGTTTAATTCGTTGAGACACGGTCTCACGATTCATCAAGTTCTTCGTATTCTTGAACTCACTGTTCGGTAAAGCCATATTAGTACTCCTCTCTGAAGCGGCGCGTCACCCAGTTTGCGAATAAGTTCATCAATAAGGTAAAGACGAACAACAACGCACCGACCGCATAGATACTGTAATATTCGATTGTGCCGTAACCTGCATCACCTTTTGCGATTTGAACGATATATGCTGTCATCGTCTGAATTGCATTGAGCGGATTGAACTCGAAGTTTGGCTGTGAACCACCAGCGATCGTTACAATCATCGTCTCACCAATCGCACGGCTCATACCGAGAACGATAGAGGCAATAATCCCAGACGTCGCTGCAGGCATGACAACTTTCGTCGCCACTTCAAGACGTGTCGCACCTAAACCGAGCGCACCGTCCCGAATTTTCTTCGGAACAGCACTCATTGCATCCTCAGAAATCGAGGCAATCATCGGAATAATCATAATCCCGACGACAATCCCTGGGCTGAGTGCATTGTAAATTTGAAGTCCTGGGATGAGTGCTTGCAAAATCGGTGTAATGAATGACAAGGCGAAGAAACCGAATACAATCGTCGGCACACCGGCCAACACTTCTAGAATTGGTTTCAACACACGTCGTGCCCGTTCAGAGGCGTATTCACTTAAGTAAATCGCAGACGCCAAACCGAGTGGGACGGCTACAATCATCGCAATCACAGTAATTTGGAGTGTTCCCATCACAAGGGCCCATACCCCGAAGCGCTGATCTGCACTAAGCGGGTACCATTCTGTCGATCCTAAAAATTCTGCGACAGGGACTCGTTCAAAGAACTTGAATAGCTCAAAGCCTAGTGTGAACGCAATACCAATGGTCGTGACGACCGATACGAATGCGCTCAAGAATAATAAGAACGGCATGATTTTATCAAACACGTTCGTCGTACTATATTTCTTTTGTTTATTTTGTTGAATCATCTCTCGAATCGAAAGCTTGTTGTTCGGTTCATTCATCTCGTGTATCGCTCCCTACCTCTTCATACTAGAAAGCATGGCGAGAAGGCGAGACCGTGTCTCACCTTCTGCCACCTATCATCTTATTCTCCAGCGATTTCGTCTATCATCTTCATGTTTTCGTCGTAACGGCCTTGTTCCATTTTCACGTAACCGACTTCTTCAGAAAGATCGGCTGCATTTTCGTTCATGAAGCGTGCGAAGTCCGCAACCTGCTCTTTGTCTTTCAACGAAGCGTTGTTGACGTACGTGTAAATCTCACGTGAGAGCGGATAAGACAAATCGTTAATCGTGTCATGTGTTGGCTCAACGCCCTCAACATTTAATGCACGAAGTGTGTCTTTGTTCTCAAGGTAATATGCGAATCCAAAGAATCCGATTGCTCCCTCTGTTCCGGCTACACCTGTGACGAGTACGTTGTCATCCTCTGACAATTGCGCATCTTGACGAATATCTGTTTCATTCAATACTTTTTCGTCGAAGAAATCGTAAGTTCCGGAGTCTTTACCTGGTGCGAAGAATGAGATCTCCTCATCTGGCCAGTCTGAGCGAACGTCTTTCCACGTCTTGATGTTCGTGTCCGTCCACATCTTATTCAATTCTTCAATCGTGATATCTTGTGCCCAATCGTTCGCTGGGTTTACAACGAGCGAAAGTCCATCAAGTGCAACTGAGAGTTGCGTGAATTCCACACCGTTTTTCTCAGCTTCGGCTGCTTCTTCTTCTTTGATTTCACGTGATGCGTTTGAGAAGTCTGTCTCTCCCATCACGAAACGTTTGAAGCCACCACCCGTACCAGAGACACCGACTGTCACTTCAACTTCTGGTTGTTCAGCTGAATATTCTTCTGCGACTGCTTCCATGATTGGGAATACAGTTGATGATCCGTCCATGACGACTTTTCCTGAGAGCGCATCGCCGCCTTCAGCAGCGCCACCTTCTTCATTGTTCCCACAAGCAGCACCTACGAGTGCGACTGAAGTGATTGAAGCGAGTAAAGCTGATTTTTTCATCCAAGACATTTGTGACGTCCTCCTTGAGTTTGCTTTGATTTTTGTTGTGGATTTGTTGTTCTGTCCTACAATTAATATCCTAATGAACTTCTATTAACGAGAAATAAACGGAACGTAAAAGAATTGTAAAGACAAAAAAAGAAGTCACCGAAGTGACTTCTTTTACTGAAGCATTGCATTGACATCTTCTAAATTAAAGTAAGCTTTCATGATGTCGTGTGCGACCCGCGTGTTGATTCCTTCCGCCTCAAGTCCAGGCATGATAATTGCCCAGGCGATTTCCGGGTCATCGAACGGTGCCCAACCGACATGGTTTGAGTTCAATGTCTTGATCGGTTCTCCGTTCGCATTTCGTTTCGCCTGACCGTCTGCGCCCTCCGCAATCGCTTGGGCAGTTCCGGTTTTACCTGCAGCCGTCATACCGGTCTCCTGTAAAATGCGAGACGAACCGGAAGAAGATTCAACCCCTTGACGATACCCTTCACGGACCCGCTCGATATATTCATCCTGGATATCGACTTTATTCAACGCATTCGGTTGGAACGTGCTCACGACTTGCTTGTTGTTCTCATCAAGCGAACCTGGCTCAATGATTTCTTTTAGCAAGTGTGGTTGGACACGATAGCCACCGTTCGCCAATGCTGACGTATATTGCGCCAATTGAATCGGAGTATAAGAAATATACTGTCCAATCGACATATCCATCAGAAGTGTGACACGGTCCGGGATACTCCGGAATCCGGTCGACTCGAACGGTAAGTCAATCCCTGTCTCAATTCCGAGACCGAATTGTTTATAGTAGTGTTCCATCGTTTCAAACGCCTGCGTGACATTTTCTCCGACAATTTGACCTGTCGAGTAATAATCAGCCAGACGCAACGCAATTTGGAACATATAGATGTTCGATGACATCGCAAGTGCATCTAAGTCGTTGATGTTCCCCATATTTCGGTAGGAAGCTTTCACTGACGAACCGATTCGAATCGGTGCATCATAAATATATTCTCCCGGTTTGACGACGCCTTCTTCAAATCCATAGGCGACCGTCGCCCCTTTGATGGTTGATCCGATTTGGCTGGCACGAAGCACCGTACCGGTCGACACATCCTTGAATTCGTTCGTTTCCAAATCGAGTTCTTGTCCAGACAGAGCGAGCAATTCACCCGTTTGCGGATTCATGACGACCGCAAACGCTCGGTCGAAATGAGGACTTCCAGAGCGTCCTGCGCGAATCGCCTTTTTCAAGATCTCATCGACTTCTTTTTGGAACTCGATGTCGGTCGATAAGACGATATCTTTCCCTGGATTCCCACTCACTCGTGTCGGTTCACCTACCGGTTCCCCTTTGTACGTGGTGAACACATCATAGGCCGGCGTTCCACGAAGGACATCTTCATACTGTTGTTCCAAGTATGAGGTACCGACCCGGTCGTTCAACCCGTAACCTTTCGCTTGATAAGACGCACGTTGTTCCGCCGGAATTTGACGATAACTTCCCAGGAAACTTTTGAACGTCTCATCATACGGATAGTCCCGTTGATAGTACGGTTCGACACTCACCCCAGGCAACTGCTCTAAGTTCTCTTCGATGACCGCCATCTCTTTCGGGCTTGCACCGATTTTGATGACCTGTGGGTCGAGTGCATAGCCGCTCTCCATGTTGTGTTTAATGGCGATGATTTCTTCTGTCGCGTCATCAAACGTGATCTCTTCTTCTGTAATCGAGTCAAGCAAGAGTCGGTCCACGTCTTGGTTAGACAATGCGGCCCGCTCCTCTTCCGATAATTCTTCCAATAGCGCTTGAGTCCGTTCTTGCGCCAATTCCGGATTCGTTGCAATCCAGTAATCCTTCCGGTCTCGCTCCGTCATTTTGCGGTCTTCTTTCGGAATGTCGACGATTTCCGCCAACTTTTTCGCAACGTCCAACCGTTCATCCGTCTTTGTCACTTGAGAGCGACGATACATGACTGAGTAGTTTGAAATCGTATCCGCCAGTACTTGACCGTTCCGGTCGTAAATTTTCCCTCGCGGCACTTCATATTTAATTTTACTCGACTCCGTTTTCTGTACTTCCCGAGCAATCAATTCACCATTCACGATTTGGACGACACCTAACCTAAAAATGAGGGTCGCGAATAGAATGAAGACGATGAAAAATAGTAAATTCAAGCGTAACGGTAAGTGGTTTCGCCGTTTTTTCGGCACTTTTACCCGATTTTTAGCCAAATCCGTTAACTCCCTCCACGTTCATTTCCTTCTATATTATAGAGGACAGGAATCCCTGTCGTTTTGTCCGATTTTCACTATATCATAATTTGTTTACAAATTAATGAAAACCATAAAAAAACCCGAGATTCATATCAGAACCTCGGGTAAGACAAACTTATTTTGCGTCAGCGTACAATGTCGCCACATAATCCCAATCGATGACATGGAAGAATGCGTTGATATAGTCAGGACGACGGTTTTGGTAGTTCAAGTAGTAAGCATGCTCCCACACATCAAGACCGAGGATCGGTGTAACACCTTCCATGATTGGTGAGTCTTGGTTTGGAGTAGACGTGACTTCGAGTTTACCATTTTTCACAACGAGCCAAGCCCAGCCTGAACCGAAGCGAGTTGTTGCAGCTTTCGTGAATTCGTCTTTAAACCCATCGAAGCTACCGAACGACTCATCGATTGCAGCAGCGAGGTCGCCAGACGGAGTACCGTTCTCATTTTTCTTCAAGAGCTTCCAGAAGAACGAGTGGTTCCAATGACCGCCACCGTTGTTGCGGACAGCTGTTTGAATGTCAGCAGGAAGCGAATCGATTTTTTGAAGCAAGTCTTCGAGTGAAGAGTACTCCACATCTTTTCCTTCGAGTGCATTGTTTACGTTCGTGACGTAAGTGTTGTGGTGTTTCGTGTGGTGGATTTCCATCGTGCGTGCATCAATGTGTGGTTCGAGTGCATCATATGCGTAATCAAGTTGTGGTAATTCAAATTTAGCCATTACTAAAATCCCCCTTAAAAGTGTTTTGAACAACGTTCGTCTTAAATGTAACAGATATGTGACGGTCGACTCAATTGTAATGCTTTATTCAACATCTTCTTCTGGCAATGCCCAAACTGAAATCGACCCCGCCGACACTTTAAATACCCCAAATCCTTCTTCATCAATCTCAATTCGATTATTCAATGTATTCGTTAAATCGACCCATGTTTCACCGGCACGTTCTTCCCCGACAAACATTCTCTTTTGAGATTCATCAGAAGTTGAAATGAGGACGGCACATCCGGAACGTTCGATTTCCTCCACACCTTTTCGTACCCACCCGATGACGTTTGCATCATCAAAGTAATCATCCTGCTCCCCGTACGCTTTCTCTCGGCGTGCATACAGAAGCGTATCAATGGCGAGCTTCATCCCATCAGTCGGGTGAGGACCGTCTATACCGTAGTAATCGCCATAGAAGACACATGGATAACCATCTTTACGAAGTAAGACGAGACCATAGGCGATTTGCTTGAACCAATCTTTCACCCATGACTCAAGCGCCTCCTCGGGTTGTGAATCGTGATTATCTACGAACGTCACGGAATGAAGCGGGTGTGACTGAACGAGCGTATCATCAAAAATGGTTCGCATGTCAAACGCGGCCCCTTCCTCTGAGGCTTGATGTAATTTGTAATGGAGTGGGACATCGAATAAATCGACATGGTAATCGATGTTATCGAGAAATTCACGACAGGCATCAAGGTCAGATTTCCAAAACTCGCCGACAAAATAGAATTGGTCACCTTTCTCTTCCCGCATCGTCTGACTGAACTCTTTTACAAAGTCATAGTTGATGTGTTTAATGGCGTCAAGACGGAATCCATCACATTTCGTCTCTTCGATGAACCATTTCCCCCAATTCAACACTTCTTCGCGCACATCGGGATGGTGGTAGTCGATGTTCGCAAACATTAAATAGTCATAGACACCGAATTCATCGTCGACGTTATCGTTCCATCTTTTGTTTTCTCCAACGATAAAGAAAATACCGGAACGATCAGTCGCCGCATCATAATCCGTTCCGTTAAAATGTGTGAAGTCCCATTTAAATGAAGAATATTTCCCATCACGAGCTTCATAATCAAATTTTGTCCACCCTTCGATTTCAAACGCTTCATCCGAGAGGACTTTCGTACGGTCGTCGGGATCGACTTCTAACACTTCAAACTTCTCGGTCGCATCCGCCCCGGCTTTATGATTCATGACGACATCCATATAAATCTGCATCCCAAGTTCTTGTTGACAATAGGTCGTTGCTTCAAGTAGTTCTTTTTTCGTTCCATATTTTGTGGCAATGGACCCTTTTTGATCGAACTCGCCCAAATCATATAAGTCATAGATTCCATAACCGGTATCTTGATCACTTTGCCCTTTTGTGACAGGTGGTAGCCATAGCGCAGTGATTCCTGCTTTATTTAAGTCGGCTGCTCTCTCCTTTAGTCGCTTCCAATGCTTTTGATCTGCCTCGACATGCCATTCAAAAAATTGCATCATGGTGTGGTTTCGTTCCATTTTGTCCGCCTCATTTCATATTTTTCAAAAAACAAAATGCTAACGAGTATTTACCCAGCAATTTTAAATTGAAAACAAAAAGCGACGTTCACAATGTGACGTCGCTTACGAATGGACCCTGTAGGACTTGAACCTACGACCGGACGGTTATGAGCCGTCTGCTCTAACCAGCTGAGCTAAGGGTCCTTATAAATAGCGGCGGAGGGAGTCGAACCCACGACCTCACGGGTATGAACCGTACGCTCTAGCCAGCTGAGCTACACCGCCATGTTGTTATACAGTAATAATATACTGAATATGTCCTAGAGTGTCAAGGAGTATTCCTTGCCAAATAAGAAAAGCACCCCAAATTTCATTTGGAGTGCTCCTGATTTATACGGTTACTTCGTTTGCATCTTCGAGTGTGATTTCCGTGATGTTCATGGCATGGTCACCGATTCGCTCCAAGTTCGAGAGCATATCAACAAAGAACATACCTGCTTGCCCATCACAAGCACCTGTGTTCAAACGAACGACGTGGTTCTTACGGAATTGACGCTCGAGCATGTCGAGTTTCGCTTCCATTTCAATGACTTTACGTGCTTCAACCATGTCGCCGCTAGCCAACGTCTGAAGAGATTTCTCTAACGTCGCACGTGTGAGGTCGTACATTTCAGTCAATTCTTTTTGTGCATCTGCCGAAAGTGTCACTTTCGTAGCTGTCTTATAATCAATCAACTCAATGATGTTCTCAACGTGATCACCGATTCGCTCGATATCGTTGATGGCATGCATGAGCGTTTTGTGCTCCTGTGACTCTTGTTCCGTCAAATCAACGGCAGCCAACTTCACGAGGTAATCTGTAATCTTCGCATTCAACGAGTTCAATGCTTCTTCGATATGTGCCGACTTTTCAGCGTGCTTCTTGTCGCCAGTCGTCAAATAGTTGCGTGCTTCATCAAGACCAAGTTTTGCGAAATCTCCCATACGGATGACTTCATATTTCGCTTGCTCGACTGCAATCGAAGGCGACTGTTGAATGAAGATCGGATCTAAATGTTGTGCTTTCGTATCAACGATTGAGTCTTCACCTGGGACCAATTTCGTCACAATCCAAGCAATCGTTCCGATGAACCAGAACTGGATCAATGTGTTGACGACGTTAAACGTACCGTGTGCGAATGCAATTTGCATCTTATCTTCGATTGCTAAGAGATTTGTGATCCAATAGATATAGTTTGTGAACGGAACTAACAAGATCATAAAGATTGTCGTACCAATCAAGTTAAAGATGACGTGTGCCGCTGCTGCACGACGTGCGGCAACTGATGCACCAATCGATGCCAAAATCGCCGTGATCGTTGTTCCGATGTTATCACCGAACAATACCGGTAAAGCAGCACCTAAATCGATGGAACCACCAGCATATAGTTCTTGCAAGATTCCGATCGTCGCAGACGATGATTGAACAATCACGGTAAATACTGTACCAACGATGACACCGAGGAACGGATTGTCACTCATTGATTGCGTCAAGTCGATGAAATATTCGCTTGAACGAAGTGGTTTCATCCCACTTCCCATCAATTCAAGTCCATAGAACAACATCCCGAAGCCAAAGAAGATTTGACCGAGGTGTTGTAATTTTTCTTTTTTAAAGAAGAACAACAATACTGCACCGATTGCAATGATTGGAAGCGCATATGCACCAACATCGAATCCGATGATGAACGCCGTCACCGTCGTACCGATGTTCGCCCCCATGATGACCCCGATTGCTTGACGGAGTGTCATGAACCCGGCGCTAACAAGTCCGACCGTAATGACGGTTGTACCTGAAGATGATTGAATCAATACTGTCACAATAATCCCGGCGAGTACACCGAGGAATGGATTCGTTGTATACTTATCAAGGATGTCGCGCAGGCGATTCCCTGCAGACTTTTGGAGTCCGTCTCCCATCGATTTGATCCCGAAGAGGAAGATCCCTAGACCTCCAAAAAACATGAATAACATTTCTTGCAAATTGTATTCCACGATTTTTGTACTCCTTTTAATTAAGAATTGGTTGGATTTGCTTGGTTTTTAATGCCCTACTCATTATGCCTTCATCGGCAGTATCATGTAAACACGTTTAATGTAAAAGTTTTATTAAAACACTGTACCATTATTTTAGATTATCGGCTTACTGTAATATAACAGATTGGAGTTTTTAGTATGCTCTCTACCATTTTGACTTTTCTTCAAACGAGCCTAGTCCCATCGAAACGCGCACTTCGACTTCGTCTAGCTCCGCTCCATGCCTACATGGGCGCCACATTCATCTTAACTCTCGTCATTACCATACTAGACTTTTTCGTGATTCGTCCTGACTTTTTCATCCCGATGTGGCTATTCTTGCACGGCTTCGCCATCTTCTTCTTCTATTTGATTTGGGTTGCACTCATGGCATTGTATGTCCAACTGTTTACGAAAATCTATTCAAAGAACAAATGGGCTTATCGTCAAGCCTGGCCATATGCTGTGGCGATGACACTCATCCCAACCTTGTTATTGGTCATCTTCTATCATTTGAATCCCGATTTCCTGACCCTCGGCTTTATAATCGGTCTCGGCTATATCAGTTTTCCGCTAACAAAAGTACCACAACCAAAACAACGTCGGGCCTCTTGAGCCCGACGTTGTTTTATGTTGGTGACAGTTCCTTTAGCGTCTGATTCAATGCTTCACTTTGGTCTCCAAGATTCGTTCCCGCGTCTTGAAGGGCAAGCTGAACATCTGACCAGCGATCGACACCTGTATTCAATTCAATCAATTTTCGTTCAAGCAATGAACTGATTTCGCGCAATTGTTCATTCGATTCCATTAAATGAACCAGCTGCTGGCCCGTACTCGATGTATGGACCGTAATCGCTTGAAATTCGTCAAGCTGTACTTTTATCTCACGATCGATGGTTTCAATTCCTGACTCGACACGACTAACGGCATCTTTTAAATGGTGAACTTCTTTAATGAAGTCATTAACTTCAGATAGCAGGTCCGTTCGTTCTGTGTTTAATGCTTCGATGGCACTGACCGCTAAAAGCGTCGATTCGTTTGTCATCTTCGCCAAATTCCCAACTTCACTGGCAACGACAGCAAATCCTTTGCCGTGCTCTCCTGCTCGTGCCGCTTCAATCGATGCGTTTAACGATAACATCTTTGTTGCCGCCGATACGGATAAGATACTTTTCAGCGCAACATCTGCCTTCGAAGAATTCGTCTCACTCTCAAGAAGTCGTCTCTGAATCGACTCCACTTGTTTCTCGACGTAATCACTCACGTCTCTTACAGAAGAGAACGTCTCAAGTTCTTCATGTAAAATAGACTTCAATTGATTCCCTCGCTCGTCCACACTCGTGATTTGCTGTTCAAGCGCTTCGATTTGTCGCGTCACATCTTTCATTTTAGATGTAGAGCCGTTTGTCACCGATTGATATGAATAGCTCGTCGATTCAACCGTAGCCGCCACTTCCCGAAACTGCTCCACCTGTTCGTGACTGTTACGTAATTCTTGTTTAAAGACAGGTAAGCTTTGATTGAACGCCGTTGCCGTTTTTCCCATCATGGACATCGATTGATTCCAAAGCGTGATGAACGCGTTGAACTCTGTTTCTAACATATGAATCTCTTTTGACTTCGATCCAAGTGTGACATCATCGAATCGGCGTGATGCCACGGCACTTCGTAACGAATCAGCCAACACACTGAGTGGTTTCACTTCACGGTGAATCAACCGTGTGAAGAGGACCATCACGCCAACCATCGCAATCAATACGATGAAGGCGATATGTTGGCGTAGCGAACTCATCGGACCCAAAACTGATTCTTTCGTAACGACAAGGACGTAATCCGCTTTTAGTTCAGGTATCGGGACAGAAGCCACTAATAACGTTTCAGTTTCTTTCACTTCCGCTTCAGAACTGTTCGACAACTTGCCGATCAATTTCTCTGTCGCTATGCTTTCCTTCCCAGTCAGCTGTTCAATTGCTTGATCACGCACTAAAAATTGTGCCGCATCAAACTCATCCCCCGATAAGATTGAAGCCTGTTGCATATAGGCTGACTTCAGCGAGCGTGCCAACTGTTTCTCATTCGCAACGTAGGCACTATATGACGTTTTAATCGATTCTCGCATGACAGTGACTTCTCGCATGAGCCGTTGCTCGATTTCTGATGCCAAGAGTTGCTCAGATTTGATTGCGAACCACCCGAATGTGAGCGCGAAGACGAGTAAGACAATTGGCATGAGCGTCCACTGGAGTCGGTTGGCCAATTTAGGATACTGACGTGCCTCGTGCAACGGTCTCTTCCACTTGACTGGATTTTGTTTAAAGTTCCACTTCACAGATGCCACCTCTTTTTCTAATCTCGCCTATATATCGGTCTTGAGACGGTGGAAAATTATGAAGTAGATGTTAAGATAGCGTTAGAGTTTGTAAAGAGCACACATCCGTCACGCATCCTAGATGCTTTTTCACATTCTTTTCGTTATGATAATGAAGAAACCCTATCATCTTAAATCGATTGGATTCTTTCCAAAAGAAGGAGATTACGTATATGTCAGAAATTTTGCATCGTTCATTAACACGTCCGGTCCGCGTCGGTAACTTGATTATCGGAGGATCGAA
This sequence comes from Exiguobacterium sp. s123, assembly GCF_018617075.1. GTDB lineage: Bacteria > Bacillota > Bacilli > Exiguobacteriales > Exiguobacteriaceae > Exiguobacterium > Exiguobacterium profundum. The sequence continues at coordinate 254,672 of NZ_JACSJL010000002.1, forward strand.
CGAAGTCATTATTCAATCTATGACCACTACGAAAACGCATGACGTCGAGGCGACAGTCGCCGAGATCAAACGTCTTGAGGAAGCTGGTTGCCAAGTCGTTCGCGTGGCTTGTCCAGACGAACGTGCAGCTGACGCACTTGCAGAAATTAAGAGCCGCATCAACATCCCGCTCGTCGTCGACATTCATTTCGACTACAAGCTTGCTTTAAAAGCCATCGAAAGTGGCGTCGATAAAATCCGGATCAACCCGGGTAACATCGGCCGCCGTGAGAAAGTAGAGGCCGTCGTCAACGCGGCGAAAGCAAAAGGGATTCCAATTCGAATCGGGGTCAATGCCGGTTCATTAGAAAAACAATTCCTTGAAAAGTATGGATATCCGACCGCGCAAGGTATGGTCGAGAGCGCGATGCACCACGTGAAGATTCTCGAGGATCTCGGCTTCTATAACACGATCATCTCGCTCAAAGCTTCAGACGTAAACCTTGCTCTTGAAGCATACACACTCGCTGCGAAGACGTTCGATTACCCACTTCACGTCGGAATCACAGAGTCAGGTCCACTCTTCTCCGGTTCACTCAAATCGGCTGCTGGACTCGGTGCGATTCTGTCTCTTGGAATCGGTTCAACGGTTCGAGTTTCACTTTCAGATGACCCGGTGGAAGAAGTAAAAGTTGCGAAAGAAGTGCTCAAGTCATTCGGACTTGCGGCAAATGCCGCGACTTTGATCTCTTGTCCGACATGTGGACGAATTGAAATTGATTTGATTTCGATTGCAAAAGAGGTAGAAGAATACATCCAAAACATCAACGTCAACATTAAAGTCGCTGTTCTCGGATGTGCGGTAAACGGACCAGGTGAGGCTCGTGAAGCAGACATCGGAATCGCAGGCGCACGTAACGAAGGACTTCTCTTCCGTCACGGAAAGATTATCCGCAAAGTGCCTGAGGCGACGATGGTCGAAGAATTGAAAAAAGAAATCGATGCGATCGCCGCTGAAAAAATGGCGGAACGTGAGCGCGAAGAACAAGAGCTCGCAAACCAATCAAATTAATGAATCTCATGCCCGTACGGTTGCAACCGTACGGGTTTTTGATAGAATAGAGGGCATGTGAGGAGGAGTGATGAGATGCGAATCGGCATTGATTTGGATGGAACCGTTACAGATCCTAAAAGTTGTTTTCTATATATGAATGAATCACTCGGCTATTCAATTGACTATCATCGTGCGACCGAGTACGAGTTACACACGTATACGACGATGGAACAACATGAATTTTGGAAGTTTATGATTGAAGAGGGGCATGAAGAAGCGATTTACCGTCGTTCTCTTCCGCACTCTGATGTGTTGGATGTGTTATGGGAATTAAAGCAGCAGCATCACCTGCACTACGTCACGGCCCGAAGTGAGGCGGTTCGACCGGTTACGGAAGAATGGATCAAACAGCATCGCTTGCCACTCGATTCGTTGGTCATGACCGGTTCTCACGATAAAATCAATGTCGTCAAAGACTTGTCACTCGAACTGTTTATGGAAGACCGGTATGAGAATGCCATCTCGATTCATGAAGAAACGTCAATTCCCGTACTCCTATTCGACGCACCCTATAATCGTAAGACGTTACCAGAGGGCGTAACTCGCATTTCGACATGGCGTGAGGCGCATTACCATGTCGCGCAATTGGAGAAACAAATCGTTCTACAGCAACGTTAAAAGGCAAGCCCGACGCAATCGGGCTTGCCTTTTACATTCGTCCGAGCTCTTCGATTAAATCGCTTGCGAGTACACTTGCGGGGTGTATCGTCTGGCTAATCGACTTGGCAGCGAGCGCATGCCATAGCACCGCTTGCTCGTTCGGTGACGAAGGTTTTTCTTTTCTAGCCCATAGCGCCAGAAGGATGCCAGTCAACACGTCCCCACTTCCACCTTTCGCTAACGCCGACGCTTCAACAGTATTGACGGCACCTGTTCCGTCAGGTGTGACGATGAGCGTATACGTGCCTTTCAAAATCAAATGGACCCGGTGTCGTTTCGCGAACTCACAAGCGATGGAGAAGCGGTCTGCCTCAATCTCTTCGACCGATTTACCGGTCAATCTTGAAAATTCACCTGGATGCGGTGTAAGCGTGAGCGGCCCCCGAGTTTCCAGTCGTTTCGTCGACAATGCCCCAGCATCCAAAATGACAGGACAGGGCTGCTGTTTCGCGTATTGCCAGATGAGATTCAAGGCCTCCCCTTCGACCATTCCGGGACCGATGGCCAGTGCATCGTACGATTGTTCCACCACATCGGTGTGTTGCTGATACATCGCTTCAGGTAATGTTGAGATGAGCGGGCTCGCTTCGCGTGGAATGGATAGACGCAATAAGCCAATGCCAGAACGAGTTGCAGCACGACCACCCAAGAATGGTGCACCGAGAAAATGACGACTCCCTCCGATGAGCATCCCATGTCCATATGTCGTCTTATGGCTGAATTGATCACGCCCCAAAAGAGATCGATCGAAATCAGTTTCGGTCAACACCTTCCAATCGGATGTATGCGGGAGTCCGATATCAACCCGTTCCACTTTGCCATAGAACGGAGCCGTCCGATTTAAGAATGTCGAACGCTTGAAACCGTGTAACGAATACGTATATGTCGCCCGAATCGCCATGTCATCAAAGTCACGAGTGTGATCACTCGGTATGCCTGACGGTACGTCAATCGAGATGACCGGCGTCGATTGATGATTCACCCATTCAATCACTTCCCGCGCGTGACCAGTCACGGGACCGGACAATCCGACACCGAACAGGGCATCAATGATGACATCTGTTTCAATCGGCCGCTCCACAAGGTGAACAAATGCGGAGGCGTAGGAAGCGTGTATTGCAGCCGCCTCAGACTTACTTTTCCCTAACGGTGACCATACGATGACCTCATGCCCTCTCATAGCAAGTTCTCGAGCGACGACCCAACCGTCCCCACCGTTGTTGCCCGTCCCACAAATCACCAAAATGGTAGCCTGCGATTCAATTCGAATGTGAGGCACAATCGCCGAGGCCGCTCGCTCCATCAACACCTCTTCGGGCATCCCATTTTGAATCGCTGTGCGATCAATCTGCTTGATTTCAGCAGCTGTATAGATCATCTGACCTCCCCCTTCGATACAAAAAAGGGATTGAATCAAATCAATCCCTTTTGCTTACATTCTTTACAATACCCATATATCTCAAATTTATGATCGACCACTTCAAATTCAGGGTCGAGCGCCTCTACGAAGCGCATCGGACATAAATCGAGCAGTTTCGTCTTCCCGCAGCTCCGACAGATCAAATGATGATGGTGATGTGCCGCACTGCAGGTGACTCGAAAGGATTTCTCACCATCGAGTTCCGTCGCTTCAAGTAACCCTTCTTCCGCGAACGACTTCAAGTTGCGATATACCGTGTCAAAACTCATCGTCGGATGTTTGTCTCGCATGTACTCGAGTACTTCCTTCGCACTGATATATCGATCTTCTTCAGAGAGATAAGCATACATTTCAAGACGTTTCGGCGTCACTTTTAAAGAAGATGCACGCAGACGATTCAATTGTTCAGTCTCATTCATGTTGTACCTCCTTTTTCTTGAAACTCATGACTTTCTCAAGTGCCATGACGGCTGCTAAAATACCGACCGCAATCAATACGATGACACCGCCTGGAGCGACATCGAGATCATACGCAAGGACGAGCCCACCAATTGTCGCGACCTCTCCGAAGATGATGGACCAGAGAATGGTCTGTTTGAAGCTCGATGTAAAGCGTAGCGCCGCTGCGACGGGTAACGTAATCAAGCTTGATACGAGAAGCGTTCCGACAATTCGCATGCTGACGGCAATCACAAGCGCTACGATGAACATGAATAACAGATGAAGCATCGTACTCGGTAATCCCGACACTTTTGCCTGCTCTTCATCAAACGATAAGAACAACAACTGCTTATAGAAGATAAAGATCACAAGAAACGTCAAGACGGCCACACTGACAATCAATGTGATGTCCGACTGACTCACGGCAGAGATCGACCCGAACAAGAGTGTGGACAAGTCGACCGAGAATCCTCGCGATAGCGAGATAAAGATGGCACTGAGTCCCATTCCTGCGGACATCATGATCGGAATGGATAGTTCCTGGAAGTGCACATATTTCCCTCGAAGCCAGTTGAGCCCTAACGCCGCCAATACAGAGATGAGCGTTCCCATATAAAGGGGGTTGAGATCAGCGAATAGAGCGATATATTGTCCGAGAAATAAACTGAATGAAATTCCGGCAAGCGTCATGTGTGACAATGCATCGGCAATCAAGCTCATCCGTCTCACCACGATAAATGAACCGATGAGCGGAGCGGTAAACCCGATCACAAGTGCTGCAATGAACGCATAACGTAAAAAACTATATGTCCAAAGATCTGTGATCATGTCGTTCCCTCGTGAACAAGTACTTTAACAGGATAAGGTTTGATGGACGATGCGAGTTCTCCGAGCTCGCTGTATTCTCTCAGTCCACAATTACATGCCAATCGTCCGCGGTCGAGATGGACGACTTTTGTGACGAGGTCGGTCACCACGTTTAAATCGTGGGTGACGAGGACGAACGTACAAGTCGTATGTTCACGAAGCATATGCAAGACTTCATAAAAATCTTGTAAGTGCTTTTGGTCCACACCGACGGTCGGCTCATCGAGAATCAATAGATCAGGCTGGTTGACCATCGCCCGAGCGATAAAGACGCGCTGTTGTTGTCCTCCGGATAGATCTCCAATTTTCCGATGACGAAACTGCCACATGTTGACTGTTTGTAACGCATTTTGAATCGCTGCCTGGTCTTCCATCTTCAAACGTTTGAATAAACCGAGACGTCCATATCTACCCATCGCAACAACTTCTTCGACGGTAACCGGGAATCCCGAGTTAAAGGAAGCCGCTTTTTGGGAAACGTAACTGATACGAGACTTGTCTTTAAACTGCGAAATGGGCTTGCCGAACAATTCGACCGACCCTTTTTGCGGGTTCAGTAATCCAAGAATGGTTCGAATCAAAGTCGACTTCCCAGAACCGTTTTCTCCGACGATTGCGACAAAGTCCCCTTGCCGAATATCAATCGATACGTTTTGTAAGGCCGGTGTCCCATCATAGAAATAAGACACCTCGTTTAATTTGACGACAGATGTAGTCATCTAATCCCTTCTCTCATATGTTAAATCGTAATCATTTCTACTTTCTAGGCGTTTGTATTATACAGAATATTACGCACACCTTCAAGCAAGACTGGTTTCATCTAGCCAAATGGTAAAATTCACGTAAATCGTATGTTCGTTCAAAACCTTGTCGATTACACTAGTATTATGAAGGGAATGGTTTTATGGAAAAGAAACTGGCAGTTATTGATATCGGATCCAACTCGATTCGAAACGTCATCTTCGAAGTGAACGAGGAAGGACAATACTTCGAACGGTTAAATGTGAAAGAAGTCGCGCGATTGTCCAGCCATATTAGTGATGCGAATGAAATGACTGAAGAAGGAATCGCTTCACTCATCGATACGTTACGTCACTTTAAAGAGTTGAACGACCATCATCACGTTACCGATGTGCTCCCAGTAGCGACGGCAGCCATTCGAAACGCAAATAACTCAGATGAGATTTTGCAGAATGTCAAACAATCTACTGGGATGACCATCCGCCTGTTGAGCGATTACGAAGAAGCATTTTACGGATATTCGGCCATCGTCAACTCTACCTATGTGGAAGATGGATATTCTGTCGATATTGGTGGGGGATCAATGGAAGTCACATACTTTCAGAACCGAGAGCTCGTCTTTTATCACAGTTTTCCGTTCGGTGCCGTGACGTTAACGAAAGAATTCATGAAAGATGAGACGATGACGAAAGACGAGCGGAAAGCGTTGACCGCATACTTAAAGAAGGCATTCAAAGAAATTGAATGGCTCGAACCACATGGTGTCCCACTTGTCGGTGTCGGTGGGACGGCTCGTAACTTAGTCCGGGTCGAACAGACCATATCGAACTTCCCGCTTGAAGGAATCCATCAGTATACGATTTCTGCTGAACAGTTGGAGGACGTCATAGATGAACTCGTCGGAATGTCGAGCAAACAACTCGGACGTTTGGATGGGCTGTCAAAAGACCGGGTCGACATCATCGCGCCTGCCGTGACAGCAATCGGCGAGCTCGCTAAATATTTGAAAGTACCTGAGTTCACGATGAGTAACAATGGACTCCGTGAAGGTCTCTTCTATGAAAACTATTTACATGAGCATGATAAAGTTCGTTTTGCCGATGTGAAAGAAGAAAGTTTTCGTCATTTTGAAAAACAATACGACGTGAACCCGACTCGTCATCAACATCTCATCCGATTGGCCCGACAGTTGTATACCGGATTAATTGAAGTGAAAGCGATTAAACCGAAACCATTTGAGCCTGGTCTTCTTGAAGGTGCCTGCCGCCTTGCCTATGTCGGTGAATATATCGATCACAACAATAAGAGTGACCACACGTTCCATCTGATCACCACAAACGATTTCAAAGGACTAAACAACGAGGATCGACTCGCTCTTGCCCTCGTCACATCCTTCAAATCAAAACGAGTATTGGAACAACATATCGAGGCTTTCCCGAAATGGTTTGATCAAAAGTTATTGAAGAGTTTAGAACTACTAGGCTCGATCGTAAAACTCGTCGATGCCCTCGACTTGACAGAGCGTCAGATTGTGACGGACATCCATGTTACTAGTACAAAGGACGGTCTCACACTTACGCTAGATACAAATGGTTCCGCACGTTTTGAGTTGCAGCGAAGCACTCGCCATAAAAAGCATTTAGAACGCGCAATTGATCAATCGATTGAGATTGTCTTGAGCGAGGAGGAGTAACCATGTCCGAATATACGAATGAACATTTTAACAACCGTGAACTCAGCTGGCTCGACTTTAACGAACGTGTTCTCGAAGAGGCGATGGATGAACGAAATCCATTGATGGAACGATTGAAATTTTTGGCGATTTTCAGTTCTAACCTTGATGAATTTTATATGGTACGAGTCGGTGGATTGAAAGATGAGGTCCTTGCCGGTTTCAACCGTCCGGAAGATAAGACGGGCCTCACTCCAAAACAGCAGATCAAATCCATTTCGATGCGAGCGCAAGAACTCGTCGAGACACAATATGCGACATATAAAAAAATCACGAAACAGTTATCGAATCAGCACGTCCGCTTCTTACGGACGAAACATTTGAACAAGACTCAACAAGACTTCGTGAAAGAGTACTTTCGAACGCACGTATTCCCTGTCCTGACACCGATTGCAGTCGACGCCTATCGTCCGTTCCCAATGCTCTTATCTAAGTCACTGAATATTGCTGTCGAGATTGCCTCGAATGGCGAAGGAAAAAAACGACTCGCCCTCGTTCAAGTGCCATCCGTTCTTCCGCGGTATCTGGAACTACCTACCGATGATGAAGAACATACCGATTTGATTTTACTTGAGGATTTGATCATTCAATACATCGACTCACTCTTCAAAGGATTTGTCGTCGAGTCCACGATGCCATTCCGAATTACGCGGAACGCGGACATGCCGTTTCACGAAGAGGGCAGTCGTGACGTCTTGAAACAAATCGAAAAAGAGTTGAAGAAGAGAAGATATGGGGTTGCCATCCGACTCGAGGTACAGCAACGATCGTTACGAAAAGAACTGTTGTTCATGCTACAAGACGTCCTTGACTTACATGACCGGGATATCTTTATTGTCGACGGTCCGATCGACTTGACCTTCCTGTTTGGGATCTACAATCAGATCGGGATGGAATATGATGACATGATCAATGAAACGTTGATCCCATTTATCCCAGAAGGTCTTGAATCGGGCAAAGATTTATTCCAAAGTATCGCTAAACAGGATTATCTGCTCCATCACCCGTATCATTCATTCGATCCAATCGTCCGTTTTATCGTTCAAGCCGCCAAAGACCCGAACGTCTTGGCAATCAAGCAGACACTCTATCGCGTCTCCGGGGACTCTCCCATCATCAAAGCCTTGACTGATGCAGCCGAGAGCGGAAAACAAGTCACTGTCCTCGTCGAACTAAAAGCACGTTTTGATGAAGAAAAAAACATTCAATGGGCGAAGCAACTTGAGAAAGCCGGGGCTCACGTCATCTACGGCTATAAAGAACTGAAGACACACTCAAAAATCACCCTCGTCGTTCGCATTCTAGAAGGTGGTGTGTTGCAACGGTTCATTCATCTCGGAACCGGTAACTATAACGATTCAACCGCCAAGCTGTACACAGACATTGGGCTCCTCACCACAAATGAAGAACTCGCTGAAGATGCAACGAACTTTTTCAACTGGTTATCCGGTTATGGGGAACGACCATCTTGGCATCAGTTCGAGACGTCGCCTGACGACATGAAAGACTTCTTCTTGAATAAAATCGATGATGAGATCAAACTGCATGAAAAGTACGGCAACGGTCGCATCGTCGCTAAGATGAACTCGATCACGGACCGGGCCATCATCACAAAATTGTATGATGCTTCGTCCGCGGGAGTGAAAATCGATTTGATTGTCCGAGGCATTTGTTGCTTACGACCGGGAATTAAAGGGGTCTCTGAAAACATCAAAGTCATCTCGATCATCGACCGATATCTCGAACATTCCCGAATCTTTTATTTTTACCAAAATGGAAAAGAAGACTTGTACTGTTCCTCTGCGGACTGGATGACACGAAATATGAAAAAACGGATTGAGATACTCTTCCCTATCTTGAACGCATCACATAAAACATACATCAAAGATATGATGGCCCTTCAACTCGTCGATAATGTGAAAGCAAGAAGACAACGTTCTGACGGCCGCTATGTATACGTGAAACGTGAGACCAACGAGGAAGAGATTCAATCTCAAATTATCATCCATCAATATACAGGTGGTCGATGGAACAACATACCTAGCGTATTTGAACGAGAACCGTCAAATTGGGCGGAACGAGAAGTGCTCCGCCTTCGGGCCGAGAACGAGAAAATGACGGATGACTGATGTTAGACTTCTCAAATAAGAAAACTCGTTGTATAATAAATTCGATTCAGTTATTATGAAGCGCTTTCATTTAGAGATGGAGGAATTATTTATGCAGGAGATTTTACTATCATTACTCGCCGGCTTGATTTGTGGTGCCATCTTCACTGCACTCAAACTGCCACTCCCTGCCCCACCGGTATTACCAGGAGTTGTTGGGATTTTCGGGGTGTTCCTCGGAATGAAGGTTTATCAATTTGCTGTATCGAACTGGCCATTCTAATAAAAGATGCCCTCAAAAAGGGGCATCTTTTATTATTTAGTCTAATGTATGAATGGCTTTATGACAGGTCGGACAAACCCAGATGCCACGTTCCTCTGTCAAGTGATACTCAATCAAGTGATACGCCTCTTTCCCAAATCGTTCAGCTAGGTTTACATGACAGCTCGCACAAGTCGTCACATGAGACTTTGGTGCTAAGAGTTTTTCTCGAAACAAGTGCGCCTCATATGACGCTTTCGTCCATTTAGACGATGGTACATGATAGCCGTCATTCCATTTTGTTCGAATCGACTCGTACGGTTCATCCCCCTCATACATTCCCACTTGCAAGAGCGGATGATGAAAATGAAGTTGTAACAGGTCGACTAAGGAATACAGCGCCACCCCTCCCTGTCTCTCTCCGAGCCAATACGGATCGTCTGGTCGCTCAATCGTCTCTTCAAGTAACACCTCTGCTTCCGCCACGATGCCATGCCCCATCACTTCGATAAATGCTGTCGGTGTCGTCACGGACCCCTTTACATAAACCGGACTCTGTTCAAGAAAATAAGTCGGGAATGCGTTCCAGACATCATATCGCTTTGGATCGACTTGTAGGACGTTCATCGCTTATTGATGAGCGAGCGTGAATCGTTCACGCCACTCGGCATCAAATTGATTGGCACGGAACATTTCAATCTCTTGTTTATATGGAGCGACTTTTGTTTTTTCGCTAATCGGGATATATGGCGTTTCTAGAATTTTCGGTAGATGCGCAAATGCCTCGTGATGAATAATACGATTTAGCGTATCAAATCCAATCTCTCCGTAGCCAATGTTTTCATGACGGTCTTTTTTTGCACCGCGCACATTCTTCGAATCATTTACATGAATCACTCCGAGACGGTCGAGTCCGACGATGCGATCGAATTGTTCAATGACGCCGTCTAAGTCACCGACTAAGTCATATCCTGCATCATGGACGTGACACGTATCAAAGCAAACTGAGAGTCGATCATTGTGCGTCACGCCATCAATGATGGTCGCAAGCTCTTCAAACGTCTTACCAAGTTCGCTTCCTTTCCCTGCCATCGTCTCAAGCGCAATCTTTACTTGTTCGTCGCCAGTCAACACTTCATTCAATCCTTCGATGATTCGAGCGAGACCGATTTCTTCTCCCGCTCCGACATGAGCGCCCGGGTGAAGAACGACGTGGCGAGCCACTTGGAGTGCTTCTGCCCGCTTTAATTCCTGAGTTAAGAAAGAGACGGCCAATTCAAACGTCTCAGGTTTCGTCGTATTCCCGAGATTGATGATATATGGAGCGTGAACAACAATCTCTTCGATGTCATGTGCGGCCATATGTTTGAGTGCTGCCTCAATATTTAAATCTTCAATGGGTTTACGGCGTGTGTTTTGGGGCGCACCTGTATACACCATCATCGTATTCGCCCCGTAAGAGACAGCCTCTTCACTCCCTGCTAACAACATCTTTTTACCTGATACCGAAACGTGTGAACCTATTTTTAACATCCTCATCTTCCCTTCATCATCTTCTATCTCTAGTGTACACAAAAAGAAGAACCGACTCCAAGAAGTCGATTCTCCCAAACATTATCGTTTATTTTTCTTACGTGCTGCACGGCGATCCGAGCGTTGCTGTTGCATATGCTCACGTGATGCCGTCTCTTTCAACTTATACTTGAATTTCTTCTTATAGCCAGGCTTCACTTTCTTCTTCGCCTTCTTGATTTCACCGGCCATCCGACTATGAGCCGTGTGTGAGACCTTCATCTTCCGGTCTGTTTGGCGACGACGACGTGTCTTGATCGGTTGAATCGAACCGTTGCGCAAGTCCACATGAGTGAATTCGAACCCACGTTCTTCAAGTCTGTTGATTGGTCCATTCTCATGGTCCTCATATAGTGTGTACGCCTCACCTGATGCGCCCGCACGTCCCGTACGACCGACACGGTGCGTATAGAAATCAAGGTCTTTCGGAATCCCGTGGTTGATGACGTGAGAGACTCCTGAAATATCGATACCGCGAGCCGCTAAATCCGTAGCAATCACATACTGATATTTCGCATCATTGATGTCCTTGATGGCTTGTTTGCGGCGACGTGCCTGCATGTCACCATGCAATGTACCGACGTTTAGACCTGCTTCGCGGAACGACGTCTCCAACTCATCTGCCTCTTGTTTCGTATTGGTGAACACGAGACAAACGAATGGATTGATTGCTTTCGCAATTTCGACAGTCAATTCTTTACGGTCACGGTGACGTACTGGAATCACGTGGTGCTTGATTTTTGGTGCGACGCGATGTTCTGGGCTCGCCTCTGCAAAGCGTGGGTCATGAAGGTACTTCTTCAAGAACGGTTCAAGGTTCTCAGGAATCGTCGCTGAGAAGACCATCGTTTGTAGTTTTTCAGGAAGCGCCTGTGCGATGCGGTCGACCTCGGGCAAGAATCCCATATCGAGCATTTGATCGGCTTCATCGACGACAAAGTGTGTCACTTTGTGCGGGAATAACGCCTGTGCTTTCATGAGATCAAGGATTCGTCCCGGTGTCCCGATGATCAACTGTGGTGGATTTTTCATCTTATCGATCTGACGTTCGCGGTCTGTCCCTCCGACAATCAAACTCGATTTGATGTAATCTGGGTTTTTAATAAGAATCGATTTCAATTCTTCATGAATCTGCCAAGCGAGTTCGCGTGTCGGTGCGACGACGATTGCTTGAACTGAAGCATCTTCTGGGTTGATCGCTTCAACGATCGGTAACAAGAACGCAAGTGTTTTACCCGTTCCTGTCTGTGATTTTCCAATAATATCTCGACCATTCAAGGCAGCCGGAATAATTCGGGCTTGTATATCGGTCGGTTTCGTAATGCGCTTTTCGGTTAACGCATCAACCATAAACGGTAGCAATTTGAACTGTTGGAAGCTGTTCAATCGATACACCTCCTGTTTCTTTCCACTTTTCCTAGCATAGCGGAATCAAATGATTTGTCAATCAATCTTTTGCCACACCTTCATATAAATAACTCGATGAATAATAGTGTTTGGCAATTTTCTTTCCATTTAAATGTTGTTCGAGTGCTTTGAAGCCGACTTCCATCATCTCGTTCGGTGACTGCACGACAGTGGCATTGACCTTCCCATTTTGAATGAGCGGATAGATATCTGAAATCCCGTCGACCGAAACGATCGTCTTGTCCGTCAAACCATGACTTTCTAAAGCCCGGACGACACCAAACGTATTATCGTCATTGTGTGAAAAGATTGCATCAAACGGAATCTTTTCTTCTAACCAACGTGACATCTCGATTTCAGCTTGGAATGTGTCATAGTTCCCGGTGATGGATGCAATGATCTGAAAATCGTCGCCATGTTGCTTTTCGTACTCTCGGATACCAAGACTTCGGTCCATCGTGGAGCGAACTTTCGGCGTCCCCCTCACTTCGACCACGCGAATCGGACGTTCGAGCTCACTATACTTGGCAGCAATTTGTTCGGCCGCCATCCGACCGATATCGACATTGTCGGAAACGACGGATGTGAGCACACTCGGATGATCAATCATACGGTCAATCGCAATAATCGGAATGTTTTTTCGTTTTGCGCGTTCTAATGAGGGTTGAATGAACGTGTCATCGAGAGTCGTCAAAAAGATGGCCTCGACACCCCGGTCAATCAATGAATCTAGTTTTTCTTTTTCAAGGACACGCGAGTCTTCACTCGTGGTCGGAATCGGGATGAACCCTTTTTGGTTTGCTGTATGCACGAACGAGTCCAGTAGTTTATTCGCATGCTCATGTTTATCACTGACAAACACAAATCCGACTTCTTTTTCATTCGTTTTTTGCTCTGGGAGTTGAATCGAGGTAATGAGGAGAATCGTCATGGCCCACACGACCGGTAACCAAAGCCAATAATGTTTTAGTCCTTTCATGACGGTTGTCTCCTTGGGATTTTGATTAAAATCGCGGTCCCCTTGTTCATCACACTATCAATCTCCATCGCACCGTTAACGCTCTTCAAGTACTCTTGAATCATATAGATCCCTAGACCATTCCCACTTTCCTTCGTCGTATTGAAGGCGGAACCAACTGTCTTGAGTTGTTCCTCACTCATGCCAATCCCGTTATCTTCAATCAAGAAGCGATATTCCTGCTCCGTAAAGAGGACCGTCACGACGACACTACCTTCAGCCCCTTTTGATTCGACGGCATCGACCGCATTTTTGAAGAGGTTGTAGATGATTTGAACGAGCATATCAAAGGATGCATAAAATGGAGGCATGTCGTTCGGTACAAGTAATTCCCATTTTGTCGGTCGTTTGTAACATTCGGCATCCATTAAAAATTCAAGTCGTTTCGCAAAGTCTAACATGTTGATCCAATCTTCGTTTTTACCAGCCTGATCTGGTTTGGCGAGCGTCAACATCGTTGAAATCAAATCATTCGCCCGCTCCAGTTCTTTGATGGCGACATCCACCATATCTGAGCTACCTTGACCCTCGCGCACCATTTGTAACGTGATGTGGACGGGAGTTAGAGGATTTCGAATTTCATGGGCAATTCCCGCGGCCAATTGACCGAGTGAGGCTAATTTTTCTTGATGCAAAATCAACTGTTGCTGACTCAACTGTTCACGTCGTGACGTTTCCATCCGTTGTGCATAATCGTTATACGTGTCGAGTAGCGTCTCCACTTCTTTCGAACCGGTTCTTTCCAACGAGATCGTTCCGAGCGATTGTTGTTGTTTAATTTGATTGACCAGCTCGACAAGCGGATTCGTTAACGTCCGGGAAAGCAACAATCCAACGAGAATGCTCAGGAAGAATGTAACGAGCGCAATCATCAAATACTGCCAACGCGTGTCGTAGACCGTTTCATAGACGGAGTCATTTTGATGTTTTGCGAGCATGCTCCATCCACTGACTCTTGCATCCGGTTCAAACATTACCGTATCTTCATCCGTACTCAAGATTGTCCGTTCGCTTCGATTTAATGCTTCGTCGATGACTTCACGCGATATCCGACGCTCTGCATCTGTGACCAAGTTGAACGAAGTCGTCAACACTTCGCCTTGCTCATCTAACAAGTATAGAATCATGTCATCATTCGCAGATTCCAACGAACGACGATACAAGTCAGAGTTCAAGACACTAATGCTCCCCCCAAAAATACCGATTGGTCGGTTCTCTTCGATGACCGGAACGTATAGGAAAGTTCCCATATCCCCACTGATCATCACAGGGTCACTCATATATAGTTCTTTTCCACTTGCAGTCAATACTTCCGTAAACTTCGGATCGCGTTTCAATACAGAAGAGGCGACTTGTCGCTCCGAGTACCATTTAAATGAGTCTTGATTGACATCATAATAAAAGATGGACGTAAAACTCGTGCGTTGATTCAAATATCCTGTTCGGATCCGTTCTTCAATCCATGGCTCATTTCCAACGTAAGCGCCTAAGTAAACTAAATCCTCATACAATTTCCCAAGTTGGGACTCCACATTCTCAATACTGTCATCGATGGCGTAATCAAATTGCTCTTTCGCCAATTCTTCTGCTCGAGACACCGTGACGCGGTCAGCAGAGAAGGCAAGTGATGAAATGACAAGTGCTAAAATAATGATGATGATGAACGTAATTTGGAAAAAGTACGATTTTCTTAGTTCACGCAATGGTTTCATGCGATTCACGGCGTCCCTCCTCTCTAACCTAAAAATTATAGCATGAATACACGCAAATCTTTTCGTATTTTCGAAACAATGTTAGACTAATACGTATGAAAGCACTTCGAAAGGAGCCTTCGTCTTCATATGAAAGTTAAAAAAATTAGCCCACGCGGATATTGTTATGGTGTCGTCGATGCCATGAAGCTCGCAAATGAGGCCGTCGCAAATCCAGATTTGCCACGCCCGATTCATATACTTGGAATGATTGTCCATAACCGTCACGTCACGCAGGCGTTTGAGGATCTCGGTGTCAAAACCGTTGATGGAGAAGACCGCATGCAAGCGCTCGAAACCATCGATCGAGGAACGGTCGTCTTCACGGCGCACGGCATTTCACCACTCGTCCGGAAACGTGCCATCGAGAAAGGATTGACGATTGTAGACGCCTCTTGTCCTGACGTCTTAGTCACACACGATTTGATTCGTGAGAAAACGGCAGAAGGATATGATGTCATCTATATCGGAAAACATGGGCATCCGGAACCGGAGGGTGCAATCGGGGTTGCACCAGACCATGTTCATTTGATTCAATATGAACATGAAATCGATCAGTTGCCGAGTCGCTTGTTCGAACGAAAAATTTTGGTGACGAACCAGACGACGATGAGTCAATGGGACGTTTCCGCATTAATTGAAACGATTCAAGCCCGTTATCCTCACGTGGAAGTGCATAATGAAATCTGTAACGCGACGCAAGTTCGTCAAGAAGCCGTCGCTGAACAAGCGGGAGACTGCGAATTATTGATTGTCGTCGGAGATCCCAAATCAAATAACTCCAATCGCTTAGCACAAGTTTCAAAAGAGATTGCCGGAACAAATGCCTATCGGATCGGTGACTTGAGTGAACTTGACTTGAATTGGCTCGAAGGCGTGGAGACCGTCGCTGTGACGTCGGGCGCCTCTACCCCGACACCGATCACGAAAAAAGTCATCGACTTTTTATCGCAATATGACCCAGACGATTTAAGCACGCATGATAAAACGCCATTTCTTGAACTTCGGAGTATCTTACCGAAAGTGAAAGCATTGCGTAAGTGAAGGAATCCCCCATTCTCTCAGAGGATGGGGGATTTTTAGGCTTTACTTGAATTGAAACGGATTCGTGTTGGCAACAGATTGAATCAAGTCGACATTGATTTTCGCTTTTTCAAACTTTTTGCTGAGCACGTCGATCACACCTTGTTTCATGATACTCTCGACATGATGTCCCGGGTCTACGACTGCGAGTCCAAGCGCCATCGCATCATGAGCCACATGGAAATATAAATCACCCGTCACATATGCATCTGCACCTTTGAAATGCGCAGTAGACACATACTTATTCCCGTCTCCACCTAATACGGCAACTTTTTCAATCGAACGCCCCGGGTCTCCGACAACTCGCACGCCCTCAACCCCAAAGCTTGTTTTCACGTGTTCGGCAAACTGTTCAAGTGTCATGGCCTGTTCAAGTCGACCGATTCGCCCTAGCCCAAATACATGGCCCTCGATTTCATCGCGCATGAGGTCATACGCCACTTCCTCATATGGATGGGCGTCTTTCATTGCTTTTAGTACACGCTTCTTCTGACTCTCCCGAACGACCGTTTCGATTTTCACCTCGTCCACTTGTTCCGTTTCATGCGGGCGACCGATGAAGGGATCTGTCCCCTCGAGCGGAGTGAATTGCCCCGTTCCGGAAACACGGAACTGACAGTCCGCATAGTCACCAATATGTCCAGCACCCGCTTTTCCTAGAGCCAGGGATACGTCATGCGCATGCGTGGATGGAACGAATACACTTAGTTTATAGACCGGCTCCTCATAGGTCGGGACGAGTACTTTCGTATCGCGGAGACCGATCGCCTCACTCATCCAATCGTTCACACCACCACTGCATACGTCTAAATTCGTATGAGCGACATAGACCGCGATATCGTGCTGAATACATTTCATCGTAATCTTCCCAGCCGTGGAACGGTCATTGACTTGAGCTAACGGACTAAAGATGGGTGGATGATGCGCGATAATCAAATCGATCTGTTTCTCAATCGCTTCATCCACAACCGATTCAAGTACATCAAGCGTGACCATGACCCGTTTGACTTCTTTGTTGAGCGAGCCAATCTGCAAGCCGATTTTATCCCCTTCGACCGCCAAATGTTTCGGTGCAAATTCCTCAAACAATTGAATCACTTGATTGCCGTTCGCCATTACTGACTCACCTCTCTCATCTTGTCACGCATCCGTTTGAACTCCACTTGTTTTTGAATCAAGGCTTCCGATTGAATGCCAGCTGCCATCTGTCCAAGCACATAATCGAGCTTATCAGCTTCACGACTCCACTTGAGTTTAAATGCTTCTGGTCGCTCTTGAACGAGATATGGACCGAATAACAACTGCCACATGCGCTCGTCCGACTCGTCACTATAAATGGACTCAGTTCCTTTTTCTCCGACAAGGATTTCGTAAACCTTATCATTTTCTTCCACAATTGCCTCTTCGACAAGGACATATCCATGTTCAAGCAGCCAGCTTCGTACGTGTTGCCCATCAACGTTCGGTTGAAGGACGAGCCGTTCGACCGCACCGAGCTTATCTTGACCCGCTTCGAGAATGGAGCGAATCAAACTGCCGCCCATCCCGCAAATCGAGATACACGTCGCTTCATTGGGCTGTAAGACAGCAAGACCATCGCCAAGGCGTACATCAATGGTATCACCTGCCCCAATCAAATCGACTTGTGCTCTCGCAGCTTCCATCGGCCCAACGTTCACTTCACCCGCGATTCCTTTTGAAATGATTCCTTGCTGAAAGGCATAGCATGGGACATACGCATGATCCGAACCAATATCGGCGAGCACACTTCCTTTTGGGATATAATCGACAACCTGCTTCAATCGTCGGTCTAACATGACACGTTCTTGCATACAGACAACTCCTTTGTTCTACTTCTTCCCTAGCGTATCGAATTCTCTACAGTTCGACAACAAAAAACGCACCCCATCATGGAGTGCGTCACCTCTTATTGTTCAATCAACCAGTTCGCAAGCACTTCAGCTTCTTCAGCGGATGCAAGACCTGCTGGCATCGCACCTTGACCGTTGACGATGATGTTTGCGATTTCTTCTGGTGAAAGACGATCGCCGACACCTGTAAGTGCTGGACCGACGCCACCTTCAAGGTTTCCGCCGTGGCAACCTGTGCAACCCTTCGCAGCATACAACTCTTCTGGGTTCATTTCAGTGACTGCCGGACCTTCAGCCGCTTGTTGCGCCTGATTCACCCCAAAATACGATAATGATACCATGGCAATAATTGCGACGATTGCGATTGCCGCAAACGGTAACAATGGATTACGCATTGTAGTTCCCCCTCATGTTCATTCCAAATTTCTATCCAACACTATTTTACTCAAAAAATAATAAAGAAGGAAGGAAAATCACTCATTTTCCTTCCTTTCTTCTAAAACTTCACACTTTATTCAAATATGAAATTAATCGAGGAAGTCTTTCAAGCGTTTGGAACGGCTCGGGTGACGCAATTTACGAAGGGCTTTCGCCTCGATTTGACGAATCCGCTCACGTGTGACACCGAATACTTTACCAACTTCTTCGAGTGTGCGTGTGCGGCCATCGTCTAGTCCGAAACGCAGGCGAAGGACGTTCTCTTCACGGTCTGTCAACGTATCCAACACGTCTTCTAATTGCTCTTTCAACAATTCATAGGCTGCCGCATCTTGAGGAGCCATCGCATCTTGGTCTTCGATGAAGTCACCGAGATGTGAATCGTCTTCTTCCCCAATCGGTGTCTCTAAAGAAACAGGTTCTTGGGCAATCTTTAGAATTTCACGGACTTTCTCAGGTGTGAGTTCCATCTCTTTGGCAATCTCTTCCGGAGAAGGTTCGCGACCGAGGTCTTGAAGCAATTGACGTTGGACACGAATCAATTTGTTGATTGTTTCCACCATGTGTACAGGAATACGAATCGTACGGGCTTGGTCAGCAATCGCACGTGTGATGGCTTGGCGAATCCACCACGTCGCATACGTCGAGAATTTGAACCCTTTCATGTAGTCGAATTTTTCGACCGCTTTAATGAGTCCCATGTTCCCTTCTTGAATCAAATCAAGGAAGAGCATCCCACGACCGACATAACGCTTCGCAATCGACACGACGAGACGTAGGTTCGCTTCTGCGAGACGTTTTTTCGCTTCTTCGTCCCCTTGCTCGATTCGTTTAGCGAGCTCCGTCTCATCTTTCGCACTTAGAAGGTCGACACGTCCGATTTCTTTTAAATACATCCGAACCGGGTCGTTGATTTTGATTCCAGGAGGTACTGATAAGTCGTTCAAATCGACTTCTTCATCCTCTTTTTTCGCAGGTGTTTCTTCTGCGTCCGCAGCATCTTCTGTGACACGGATATCTTTAGCCTCTAAATCTTCGATGAAGTTATCGATGAAATCCGAATCCACCTCGAAGTGACTAAGGCGATCTTGGATTGCTTGCATTGAGACGACGCCTTTTTTCTTACCTAACTTCTCAAGTTCCTCTATGGCGTTAAATAAATCCTCTTTCTTCTTCTCTGCCATCTAGCAGTTCAACTCCTTCCAAACTTCATCCACGATCATCGCTCTCGAAGACGACGACTACGGGCAATCAATTCTTGTAGCTTGGACGCCTGGTCTACAATACTTTCGGCGTCTTGAGCGATTTCCCTTTTTGCACGCTCGATTTGACGTTGCTCCTCATAACTGTTTATCACCCGAATGTATTCGTCTAAAACCTCTTCAGACAGTTCATCCGGTCCAGCCATCAGACGGATCTCTGCAAAACGCATCGCATAATCAGGGCGTTGATCGCAATAACGCTCCATGAACGAAAGCGTGATTTGATCAAACTCATCCTGTGTCATCGTATCGGATACGATTTCATACAATGCTGACCCTAACATACGATGGGTTTCATCTTGATAACGAAGCCCTAAACGGTCGCGTACGAAACGGACCTGCTCCGGTCCCGTCAACATCGCACGCAACAAGTACTTCTCGGCTTTCATCCAACGAGGCTCACCTGTTTTACTCGAACGCTTCCGTACCGGCTCTACAGGTTCCATCGCACGGTTGGGAGTTGATTCACTTGACGTCGGACGAGGAATTCTCGAACGGAGCGTCTCTAGCGGAATCTCAAACTCATCCGACAGTTTCTTCACATATAAATCTCTTCGAATCGAATCATTTGTCTTCCCGATCTCTTCAAGCATAGATTCAATAAAGCGAATCCGTTCTCCTTCTCGGTTCAAGTTTTTTCCTCGCCGGTACATGCGATTCATAAAATCGAGAACACTCAACTGCTCAGTTTCAATAAACTGCTGCCAGTGAGTTGCCCCATGCTGACGGATATAGTCATCTGGGTCCGTCTTTTCCGGTAGTGGCAAAACTTGTACATCGAGTGGAGACGCTTCTAAGAGGCGAATGACTTTTTGTGTCGCTTCTTGTCCCGCGTGGTCTCCGTCATAACAGATAATGACTTCATCCACGATTCGAGATAGCGCCCTCGCATGTTGAGGAGAGAACGCGGTTCCGAGCGATGCCACAACTTCTTGTGTGCCCGCTTGCGCGACTTGTAAAACGTCAACGTTCCCTTCAACGAGGAAGACACGCTTTTTCTTACGCATCGTCGCCCGGGCTTGAGAGAAGCCGAACAATAACTCGCTCTTATTGAAGAGTGGCGTCTCAGCCGTATTCACATATTTTGGTTGTCGATCATCAATCGCTCGTCCACTGAAGCCAACGATGGTGCCGTCTCGATCCGCAATCGGAAAGACGACCCGTCCTTCAAATCGGTCAAAATATTCACCGGACTTCGACTTTGAAATCAAACCTGCCTCAACCATTACTTCTAAATCAAACCCGCGCCGCTCCAACAGCTCGACAGTAAAGCGTCGTTGGTCTGGGGCAAAACCGATCTTGTATTGCGCAATCGTCTCTTCAGCCAGATCACGATCCCGTAAATACGTTAAGCCCACTTCTCCAGCTTCTGTTTTCATCAACACTTCATGATACAAGTCAGCGACAAGGCGATGCGCATCACGCATCTGTTTGCGCCATACCTGTTCTCGCGTCAGTTCCTCGTCCCCTTGGATCCCGTCTACCGAAATATTCGCCCGTGTTGCCAAGCGTTCGACCGTCTCAGGAAACGACAATCCCTCGGTTTCCATCACGAACGTAAATACATTTCCGCCGGCGCCACAACCGAAACAGTGATACATCCCTTTTTCAGGTGAAACGGAGAAAGAAGGTGAGTTTTCGGAATGAAACGGACATAATCCGACAAGGCGGTGTCCTTGTTTCTTTAATTCGACACGTTCGCCAATCAATTCTACGATATCGGTCGCTTGTTTCACTTCTGCGATGACTTCATCTGGTATTCGTGGCATGTTGACCACTCCCTGTTTCCAATCTCGCAACGAAACGGAACGCTCATCACGTTCCGTTTCACTGTACTGTCAATACTCTATTATACCCTCTTGAAGCAATGATTACTAATTGAAACACTTACTCATTCAATCATCTTTAGACTGTTCAAGATGACGCAAGATGATCCCTGCCGTTTCTTCAACTGCTTTGTTCGTCACATCGATGACATCGCAACCGATTCGTTCATAAATACCACGCGCATACTCGAGTTCACGATTGATTCGCTCTAGCTGCGCATAATCTGCTTCCGGCTTCAAACCTAGCGATTTGAGACGTTCCATTCGGATTGAAATCAGCTTTTCCGGGGAGATGATCAACCCGACACATCGTTCAGCAGGCAAATCAAACAATTCCTCAGGCGGTCTCGATTCTGGAACGAGTGGCACGTTCGCGACTTTATATCGTTTCAGTGCCAGATATTGAGATAGCGGCGTCTTTGACGTTCGAGAAACACCGACCAACACGATATCAGCTTTTTTCAGGCCACGTGGGTCCCGACCATCGTCATACTTGACGGCAAACTCCATCGCCTCGATTTTTCGGAAGTAATCATCATCCAATCGATAGATGAGCCCCGGCTTTTCACGTGGCGCTTCTTTCAATTGGCTAGATAATACATCGAGCAAATCTCCGAGCAAATCAACCGTTTTCACTTGATGCGCTTTACCAAGTCGCATGAGAAGGGCGCGATGTTCCTCATTAACGAGCGTGAACGCAATGATGGCCTGTTGTGCTTTTGCTTGCGTGACGACATCGATAATCGTCTGCTCATCTTCGACGAACGGAATGCGAAGGGTTTCGATCGCATTCTCGTGGAATTGGATACTCGCTGCGCGGACGACGAGTTCACACGTCTCTCCGACCGAGTCACTTACAACGAACACGAGTTGTTTCGTAGTCAATTCGATTTCCTCCTCAGATCGACTCATCGTTCGCTAACGCAATGAGCACCTTCGTCATATTGGTCTTCGTCATACGGCCCAGTACAATCAATTTCCCATCTTTTTCTTCTACGACGGGCATGGCATCGATTTGTTTCTCAATCAATTTCATCCCAGCTCGAATCAACGTTTCTGTTTTCTCACATACTGTAATGTTCGGCATGCGGGTCATGATGACGTTGACGGGTAACTGGTCTAAGTCTTGATTTCCGATGGCCGCACGAAGGAGGTCTTTACGAGATAAAACTCCGACTAACTCCCGGTCACGTCCGACAACGAACAATGAGCCGACATCTTCTAAGAACAACGTGACAATCGCATCATATACCGTCATCTCATCCCGTACGACTTTCGCAGAAGACATGAAGTCGCCTACGGTCAGCGAATCTAACTTTTCTCGTAGCATCGACGAATTCCGTTTGCCAACGAACGTGTAGCCGACACGAGGTCTAGCTTCAAGTATGCCTGTCATCGTCAAAATAGCGAGGTCAGGCCGCAGGGTCGCACGTGTCAATGAGAGCTCTTGTGCGATTTGTTCCCCTGTGATCGGCCCGTTCTCCTTCACGATCTCGGCGATTTTTTGTTGGCGTTCATTCAGTTGCATAGCCAACCCCCTCTAGTTTGTTTAGAGTACGAGCGCGTTGAAATCTGCGACACGCTTAATCGTCGTTGCAAGTCGGTTCATTTCATGGAGACGGTTTTTGCGGACCGCCTCATCATCACTCATAACCATTGTATGTTCGAAGTACATCATAATCGGTGATTCGAGTTGTTGTAGAAGGTCGAGCGCTTTCTTGTAATCTCCCATCTCGACAGCTTCGGCTGTTGCAGGAGCGGTCTGTTCAATCGCATCATGCAATGCAATCTCATGATCGTTCTCAAACAAGGAAGGATCGACATCTCCCGCTTCACCTTTTTTCGAAATGTTCACGACGCGCGACAATTGCTCAATCAACGCCTTCGCATCCGTCGATACAAATTCTTGAATCGCGTCTGCGCGAGCATCGAGTCGCACAACCGTCAATGAGGTCGTCAATACGGCGTCAATCACATCATAACGAACCTGCTGTTCTTGCAGGCGATATTTCAAGCGCAATTTGAAGAACTCATCTAGTTGTGCCTTAACTTGTTCTTTATCGGCTTCATAGAGTCCTGCTTCCAGTTGTAATTCGACAACTTTTGAAAGCAACGTGTCGATTGAGAGATCAATCTTCCAATCTCCAAGAATCTGAACGACACCTTGGGCCTGGCGACGAAGCGCGAACGGGTCTTGTGAACCGCTCGGAATCATCCCGATGCCAAAGAATGCTGCAATCGAGTCTAATTTGTCGGCAAGGGCAAGAACGGCACCCGTTGCCGTCTCTGGAGAAGCGTCCCCAGCAAAGCGTGGCATGTAATGCTCACGGATTGCCGCTGCCACTTCCTTGTCTTCACCTTGTTGGAGTGCATATTTCTCACCCATGATTCCTTGAAGTTCTGTGAACTCGTATACCATCTGGCTCACGAGATCAAATTTATGAATGGCACCAGCACGGCTTACTTTTTCAAGGTCTGCCTCGAACAACGGTGCAAGTTCCTGAGCGATTTTCGTCACACGACGCGCTTTCGCACCAGTCGTTCCCAATTTTTCATGGAAGACGATGCGATCGAGACGTCCGAGCTGATCATCGATTTTCGTCTTTTTGTCTTCTTCATAGAAGAACACGGCATCCGCAAGACGGGCCCGAATGACTTTCTCGTTACCGCGCGCTACATTTTCAAGGTGCTCGGCATTCCCGTTTCGTACCGTCACAAAATAGTTTTTCAACGTTCCGTCGAGATAGACCGGGAAATAACGTTGATGCTCTTTCATCGTTGTGATCAATACTTCTTCAGGCAAGTCGAGGTACGCTTCATCAAATTCCCCGAAGAGAGCGGTCGGCCATTCGACTAAGTTTGTCACTTCCTCAAGCAAGTCGGCATCAAGTGGGATCGTCCATCCTTGTTTCGTGGCAAGCTCTTGAATTTGACGTTCGATTTCAGCTTTACGCATCTCGTAGTTCGCCATGACAAAAGCAGACTCTAATGTCTGGACATATTCGGCAGGTGATGAGATGACCACGTCCCCTTTACTGAGGAAACGATGCCCACGCGTTACGTTATTCGTGTTCACACCTTCGATTGTGAAGTCGATGATGTCTTGACCAAAGAGGGCGATCAACCAACGAATCGGGCGCATATACCGTAGGCTGCTCGTTCCCCATTTCATGTTTTTCGGGAACGTCAAGCTACGGACTACATCTTCAAGACCGTTCAATAGCGAGAGAGTCTCTTGTCCCTTTTCATGGCGTTCCGCGAAGACGTACTCGACTCCTTTTTCTTCTGCGAAATAGAGATCTTCTACTGTCAATCCGCGGCCACGCGCAAAACCTTGTGCCGCTTTCGACCAGTTACCTTCCGCATCTTGTGCAATCTTTTTGGCAGGTCCACGAAGGGTTTCTGTCAAATCTTGTTGCGTTTCAGCCACATCCCGAACGATGACAGCCAAACGACGTGGTGTCGAGTACACTTCGATTGAGCCAAAATCAACACGCGCCTCTTTTAAGAACGCATCAACACGTTCCGCCAACTGTTTCTCTGAACGCAAGACATATTGAGCTGGCAGTTCCTCTAATCCAATCTCTAACAGAAGGTCACGCATTCAAGTCACCTGCTTTCTCTTGTTTCAAAAGTGGGAATCCAAGGCGTTCCCGTTCTTCAATAAATTTAGCGGCACACGCACGCGACATGTTCCGGACACGCTGGATGAAGCCGGTACGTTCCGTCACAGAAATGGCGCCTTTCGCGTCCAACAAGTTGAACGTATGCGAACATTTTAGAATGTAATCGTATGCAGGGAAGACAAGGTTTTCTTCAAGCGCACGCTTCGCTTCTTTCTCATACGTATCAAATAACGTGAACAACATGTCGACGTCAGACAGTTCGAACGTATATTTCGAATGTTCAAATTCTGGTTGATAGAAGATGTCACCATATTTGAATCCGTCCGTCCAAACAAGGTCGAATACACTTTCTACTTCTTGAATGTATGAAGCGAGACGTTCAAGTCCGTATGTGATTTCCACGGCAATCGGGTCACACTCGATTCCACCGACTTGTTGGAAGTACGTGAACTGCGTGATTTCCATTCCGTTCAACCAAACTTCCCAACCGAGACCTGCTGCTCCGAATGTCGGGTTTTCCCAGTTATCTTCGACGAAACGGATGTCATGCTCAAGCGGATTGATGCCAATCAGTTCAAGACTCTCCAAGTACAACTCTTGAATGTTGTTTGGTGACGGCTTCATGATCACCTGAAACTGATGGTGCTGGTAAAGACGGTTCGGGTTTTCTCCGTAACGACCGTCAGCTGGACGGCGTGACGGTTCGGTATAACAGACGTTCCACGGTTCTGGCCCAAGGCTTCTGAGGAATGTCATCGGGTTCATCGTCCCGGCCCCTTTTTCCACATCGTACGCCTGCATCGTCAAACAACCTTTTGACGCCCAAAAGTTTTGTAGCGTGAGAATGATTTCTTGCACTGTCATGTGCTTCATTAATGACACCTCCAATAGTATTGAAACGACAAAAAACGCCCCTATGTGCCTAGCACATAGGGACGGGATTGATTCCCGCGGTTCCACCCTACTTGCCCCAATCATGGGACCACTCTTAAAAGATGTGGGCGCTCTGGAATCGCCATTCGCTCTTCTCATGACACCCGGCTCACACCACCCCGGACTCGCTTCATTCATGACAGGAAGAGTTACTTTTTTCCTTCATCGCGCACGCTATTTCATTTGTCTAATCGTACATCATCGTATCGAATTCACTATGAAAAGTCAATCCTCATTCAGATGAAGTCGAATCATTTGATCGAGCACCCGCTTCGTCTTCAATCGTAGTCCACTATACGATTCCATATACGCATCAAAAAGCTGACGCAAAAGGACTCTGGACTCATCCGATAGCGGAACGTTCCGAAACTCTGACAATTCGTGCTTACTCATCAAATAAAGTAGTTTCGCCAATCGTTCGGACAGCCGGATCACACCTTCTTCTGGATGTCGCGCACATAAAAAGCCACCGGACGCGACAGAGAAGTACATGGGATCCGTCACATCTCCACAGCGCACACATCCCGTCAAGACTGGGGCGACGCCTAATAGATGCAAAATACGTAATTCAACATAGTGCGTGATGACATCTGCGTCCATGCCCGCATTCAGTGCCTGCAAGGCATCCCGTAATATTCGAAACAATGGACGATTTTGGACACGATCCTCGACAGATCGATCAACAAGTTCTAACCAATACATCGCATATGCCATCCGTTCGACATCTTTTCGGATTTCAGGATAAGACGTCATGACGTCAGATGATTTTAACTGAGCGAGTCCTCGGCTAGACGGAAAGATATAGACACCTTCCACAAACGGCTGACTCGATGCGTGAAACCGGCTACCCGGTTTCTTTGCGCCCCGTGCCATGATCGCGACTTTGCCAAGTTCCTCTGTAAACAATGTCACGACTTTATTCGATTCCCCATAATTAACGGTACGAACGACGATTCCCGTGACTTTTTGTAACATGGCTCAATACTCGTCGTCGCGGAAACCGAGGTCACGAAGCTGACCCATCTTGTTACGCCAGTCTTTCTGCACTTTTACCCATAGGTTCAAATAAACTTTAGTCCCGAGAAGCGCTTCGATATCATGGCGCGCGTCTGTTCCAATTTCACGAAGCATAGCCCCTTTTTTTCCGATGATGATTCCTTTTTGCGAATCACGCTCCACCATGATCACGGCTTCGACATCAATCATCCCAGAGTTCTCACGTTTCTTGATCGATTCAATGGCTACAGCAATCGAGTGAGGGACTTCATCGCGTGTCTTATGCAACACTTTTTCACGAATCATCTCCGAAATGATGAATCGCTCCGGGTGGTCCGTCACTTGATCGGCCGGATAATACATCGGTCCTTCCGGTAACAATTTCTTGATCTCACCTAAGAGCGGTTCGACGTTGTTGCCTTGTAGCGCCGAAATCGGGACGTACGCCGCGAAATCCAATTCGTTCGTATATTGTTCAATCACTTTCGGAAGTTCATCCGGATGGATTAAATCGATTTTGTTCATGACGAGAATAATCGGTGTGTCGAGCCCTTTGAGTTTCTCAATAATAAAGTCGTCGCCAGCTCCACGCGGTTCCGTCACGTTCACCATGAAGAGAATCGCATCAACTTCGCGTAATGCGTTCGTCGCCACTTTCATCATGAAGTCGCCAAGACGGTGTTTCGGTTTATGAATCCCTGGTGTATCGATGAAGATGATTTGGGAATCATCGGTTGTGTACACACCTTGCACCTTATTTCGTGTCGTTTGTGGTTTATCCGACATGATGGCAATCTTTTGTCCGATCACACGGTTTAAGAATGTCGATTTTCCAACGTTCGGTCGCCCGATAATGGAGACGAATCCGGATTTAAAATCTTCTTGATACATATTGCACCTGCTTTCTCAATTTCAGAACTATTAGTATAGCATGTTCCATAGCCGTGGACCGAATATTATGAGCGCCGTTACGGCAGCACCAAATGAAGCGACTAAAACGGCTCCTGCGGCAACATCTTTTGCTTGCTTCGCGAGCGGATGGACGTCTTCTGTCACGAGATTAACCGTTCGTTCGATTGCCGTATTCATCATTTCCATGCTAATAACGGCAATCACCCAACCGAACAAGATGACGATCTCGAGCCTTGTCGGCTGTAACCAGATGGAAAAGACGAATACGAGAAAAGCCGACAGGAGATGGAGTCGCATGTTCCGTTCCGAACGAACGGCATGGAGGATTCCCTCACATGCCACACGGAACGGTCTCACACGTTGCCTCGCTTCAACTCAAAATGAGTGAGCACTTCTTCTTGCCTTGCCGTCATCTCCGCTTCTTCCTCAGATGTCATATGATCATACCCAAGCAGATGGAGAAACCCATGAATTGCTAAAAAGCCGAGCTCCCGCTCAAACGAATGACCATAGTCAGCTGCCTGTTCTCGGCAACGTTCTACCGAGATGACGAGGTCACCGAGAAGATGTGGCTCATCTTCATCGAGCATGAAATCCATCTCGTCATCCCCCATCTCATCAAATGCGAAACTGATGACATCGGTCGGGGCATCTTTGCCTCGCCATTCTCGGTTCACTTCATGGATTTCCGCATTTGTTAAATACGTGACCGACAATTCGCTCGGCTCTTCCACCTCTTCTAGTTGGGCGGCATGTTGTAAAATCGACTCGACGAGCTCGATTTGAGATGTAGTTAACAATTCATGTTCATCGTTCGAGATGATTTGCATGTAATTCTCCCTCTTTCTTTAATTCTGGGTATTCGATTCGTTCGTGGAACAAGCCGGTCAGCGTCTCACACGCGCTCTCTCCGACGCGCCAAATTTCTTTCGTCGTCAATTCACATTCTTCGAACTGCCCATCCGCCAACTTGTCACGAATAATGGTTCGAACGAGCATTCGGATTTTTTCTGGCGTCGGTTGTTTCTGCGAACGGACAGCCGCTTCGATTGAATCGACGATCATGACAACGGCAGCCTCGCGCGATTGTGGCTTTGGACCTGGGTAGCGGAAACGAGACTCTAACACCTCTTTATCAGGATCTTCCTTCGCTTTAACGTAGAAATATTTCAATAAAGACGTTCCGTGATGCTGCTCTGCTATATCGATGATTTCTTTCGGTAACTTATAACGTCGCAACAGATCCGCTCCGTCATAAGGATGAGCCATAATAATGTCTGCCGATTCTTCAGGCGTCAAGCGATCATGAGGATTCCCTCCACCTTGTTGATTTTCAATGAAATGAAGGGGACGCTCCGTCTTCCCAAGATCGTGATAATAGCTTGCGACACGTGCGAGAAGACCATCTGCACCAATCGCCTCACATGCGGACTCTGCCAAGTTCGCCACCATCATACTATGATGATACGTACCAGGTGCCTCCATTAAAAGTTTCCGCAGCAGCGGATGCGTCGGACTCATCAATTCCACAAGTCGACCAGAAGACAAGACGCCAAACCACGGTTCCAAAAATGGCAGGAAGCCAAACGTCAAGACAATGGAGAGCAAGGCGCTAATGACGGCAAATCCAGAAAGATACATCGCCATTTCCCAGGAAACTTGCACGTTCCGAAGTAAGAGTAACGCGATGACCATGATGATGTTGACGAAACCGAGCAACACCCCTGATAAGAATAGTCGCTTCCGCTGAATTTTCGGTTCAACTAAAAAGACAGCTAGAAAACTACCCGTCGCCACATACACGAGCGTCATGAAATTCGTGCTCTGTCCGAATGTGACAACGACACTCCCGGCAATCATCGTAATGAAGGCCGAGGCGAGCGCAACTCGTTCATCGATCAAGATGCGTAGAAGCAATACGACGAACGCTGTCGGCGCTAAAATATAGGCATATGTCGTAAAATCGACACCGATATATCCGACACCAAAAAAGACGCCGAGTTGTAAAAGTAGCAAGCCATAGACCGTCACTAAGATTTTCGGACTCAGTAACAGGTCTTTGATTTTCGAGCGGATGAGCATGAATAGAAACCCACCGGTCAACAATGCGCTGAGCAAGAATGACCCGAATAATGGTGCAAGGGAACGATTCGGATCGATGGCTCCAGATAGCTCTAATTTCCGATATATCTCTCGAGTCACCACCTCACCTTGACTGACGAGTAACTGTCCTTCTTGAATGATGACAGGATCGACAGCATCGACGGCCTCTTGTTCTTTTTGACGGGTCGCCTCAGAGTCAAATACATAGTTCGGTACGATGAGTTCATCGCTTAACGTTTTCGAAATGGCACGGAACTCAAACGAGAGCGGCGATTGATCGATAATCGCTGCTGCTCGGTCTCGAGCCGCAGCGACCGCTTCATTACTCGTTTCAATCCGGTCGTCCATCACTTGTTGTAACGCAGTGACTGTGACATCTTCTACCGTTTGTCGGGTATCTTCACTCGCTTCAAGCAACGAATTCAACTCTTCATCAGCTAATACACCGTTCGCCTCTGTAGAATTTAGACGGTTTTTAATATCCGCCAGTTCAGTCTCTTCATCCGTTTGGTCGAATGCTGCGAACAACTGCTCGACTTTAGCGATTTGTTGGTCTGCAAATTCTTTTCTCAATGAGAATTGACTACCGACACCATTTGTTACTTCTTGTTTCAATCGTTCGGTCGCAACACGGTCCTCAACCGTGATCGGAGACCGAATATCCTGTTCGGCAATCCCAAGCGGTTCCACACTGATGATGGATGGGCGCACGGTAAAGTATAGAATGGCGCCTAATAAGAGAAAGAAAATCAACGAGATGGTCGCGACTGTCCAGTTTTTAGCTTGCTGCATTCGTGCCCCCCCTTTCACGATCTGGTGACCTCACACGTACATTTAAGTGAGGTCCGTACTATAGGCGTTGATGATTTTCTTAACGAGCGGATGACGGACGACGTCAGACGCACTGAAGTGTTCAAAATGAATACCATCCACACCTTCTAACAGGCGTAACGCTTCCTGTAACCCCGATGCCTTGCCTTTCGGTAAATCGACTTGGGTCAAATCCCCTGTGACCACCATTTTCGATCCAAAACCGAGTCGCGTCAAAAACATCTTCATCTGTTCTTTTGTTGTATTCTGGGCCTCATCCAAGATGACGAACGCATCTTCTAACGTGCGTCCACGCATATAAGCGAGCGGAGCCACTTCAATCGTGCCCCGTTCTAACAAACGGTTCGTCTGTTCCACGCCATACACATCAAATAGGGCGTCGTATAATGGGCGGAGATACGGGTCCACTTTCTCTTTTAAATCTCCCGGTAAAAATCCAAGGTTCTCTCCCGCTTCAACGGCAGGACGCGTCAAGATGATCCGTTTGACTTGCCCTTCTTTTAAGGCACGCGCCGCAAGTACGACAGCTAGGTACGTCTTTCCTGTTCCGGCTGGTCCGATACCAAAGACGAGATCACGTCGTTCAATCGCACGAACATACCGGCTTTGACCTACTGTCTTGGCACGAATCGGTTTCCCCTTATTCGTCGTAAAAACAACTCGTTCATAATGTTCGAGCAGTTCATCTCCCTTTCCGACTTGAATGTGCTGGATGACGCTAATGGCATCACTTTCATTTAGACGTGCACCTTTTTTCACTAACGTCTGCAAGGTGATGATCACTTGTTTCGTTAATTCAAGAGCCTCAAGTGTATCGGCTTGAATAATCAACTCCTCACCCCTTGGGATGAGTGCCACTTTCAATTCTGTTTCAATCGCCTGGAATACTTCATCTTTCGGTCCGAGTAAAGCTTGTGCTTCGTTCGCATGTTCCATGACGAATGGTACTTTATCAGTCATAATCAATGGATGCATTGCCCCCTCATTAAAATCGGTTATTCCTCTTTTACTTTAGCACTATCACGCCTATCGTGAAAGAAAGACCGCGTAATTTCTACGCGCAAAAGGCAGTAACATGACGTCACTGCCTTCCGTTCACTTCTTCCGTTTCGAGATAGGAGGTTGTAATACCTCACTCCAAATGACAGCTTCCCGCATTCGCTTTTGTGAAACGTTCAGTTGTCTCGGTTTCTTTTCCTTTTGAATCGGTGGAATTTTAACCGCTTGTTCGAATTGCGCGCTCACTTTCGGCATCTCGACTTGACGTTCACGTGGAGTCGGTCGTTCTTCTACCGTTCGAGCGACTCGACGCCTCACCTTTTGTGGTGCTGGTTTTTCGTCCGAGTCATCGAATGCCGTTTCAATCTCTTTCATGACGTCCCCTACCGAATCCAAATAGCGTTTCAGTTCACTGCTTTGAGGACGGTCTCCAGAGGACGATGATTTTTCGAGCCGTTTCATCACTGCCGAGGCAATTCCGAAGGCGGCTAACAAGAGTACCCATAGTCCATCCATATCAATCACTCATTATCTGATTCAGAATCGACAGGTGCCCCAATCGCTTTTCGCATTTCTGTATCCGCTTGAACGTTCAAGTAGTTCACGTAATCCATGACACCAAGCTTTCCGTTTCGTAACGCTTCTGCCATCGCGAGTGGGACTTCCGCTTCGGCACCGACAACTTTCGCACGCATTTCTTCTACTGAAGATTTCATTTCTTGTTCGCGCGCAATCGCCATCGCGCGACGTTCTTCCGCCTTCGCTTGAGCGATTTTCTTATCTGCTTCTGCTTGGTCCGTCTGCAAGACCGCACCGATGTTCTTACCGATATCGATGTCGGCAATATCAATCGAAAGAATCTCAAACGCTGTTCCTGAATCCAAACCTTTTGTGAGGACAGTCCGTGAAATCATATCCGGATTCTCTAGTACGTGCTTGTGGTTGTTTTGTGAACCGATTGTCGACACGACCCCTTCACCGACACGGGCGATAATCGTTTCTTCCCCCGCACCACCGACGAGACGATCGATATTCGCACGTACGGTAATGCGTGCTTTCGCCTTCACTTCAATCCCATCCATCGCGACACCCGCAATAAATGGCGTTTCAATGACTTTCGGGTTAACTGACATCTGTACAGCCTCGAGCACGTTACGTCCTGCCAAATCGATGGCAGCAGCCCGTTCGAATGACAATTCAATATTTGCACGGTGCGCCGCAATCAATGCGTTCACAACGCGGTCTACGTTACCACCAGCCAAGAAGTGACTCTCAAGTTGGTTCGTGTTTAATTCAATTCCTGCTTTAACCGCTTTAATCAACGGGTTCACAATTTTCGAAGGAATAACGCGACGAAGGCGCATTCCAATCAATGTGAAAATCGAGACGTGGACGCCCGCTGCAAACGAACTGATCCATAGTCCGACCGGTACGAACGTGAAGAATACGGCAAGTGCAATCAATCCTCCACCTGTAATGAGTAACGTTGTCAGTAATTCTGGTGTCATTCTGTTACATCCTCCTTCGGTTCTACAAAGCTTCGAACGACAATCCGTCCAGAATCCACTTTATAAACCTGAATTTTTGTCTGCTGATCGAGATAGCCACCTTCCGTCACGACATCAAGTCGTTCTCCGTCGATTTCGGCAGTACCTGCTGGGCGAAGTGGTGTCAAGGTGACTCCCACTTTGCCGAGAAGCTGTTTTCGATCTTCGTGGGACAAGTAGCCTTTTTCAGTCGATGTCGAATCCGTCAAAATCAACCCTTTATAAATGAGCGGACGATTCGTACTCAAGCGACGGTATGCCCAAAAGCCGAGACCTGTTAGCACCGCTGCCGCGAGACCAATCGATAGCCACAGTTGACCGATTGTCGCACCAGCCATAATCAAACTCGCAACGACGGCTCCGATCCCAAGCAAACCGAACAATCCAAACCCTGCTACGAACACTTCAATTCCAAGAAGGACGACTCCGACGAAAAAGACTGTCAGAATCACTCCGAGACCAAATGTCATCGTCTTGCTACCCCCTTCCAAATTCAAAGCTATCTCCTATCTCTAGTGTATACGAAACAAGATTGAATGTGGTTTCAGAATACGCAAAAAAAAGCAGAAACTTTCGGTTTCCCGAAAAGTAACTGCTTTTTTCATCAATTCGTCAATTGTTGTTTGACGATTCGGTTCACAAGACCACCGTCTGCCTTGCCTTTGACTTGCGGCATGACGACGCCCATCACCTTACCCATATCTGATGGAGCGGCTGCATTCGTTTGAGCAATTGCTGCTTGGACGATGGCGGTCACTTCATCTTCTGAAAGTTGTTCAGGCATATAGGCTTCTAGGACGACAATCTCTTCTGCTACTTTGGAAGCAAGGTCTTCACGACCAGCGCTTTCGAATTCTCGGAGGGAGTCTCTGCGCTGTTTCATCTCTCGGTTGAGCACCGTGAGTTCCTCTTCCTCGGTAAGATCTTGACGACCTAGTTTGATAGCCTCATTTTGGAGCGACGCTTTGACCATCCGGATTGTCGTAAGACGATCCTTTTGTTTCGCGCGCATGGCTTGCTTCATGTCGTCCGTCAAGCGTTCTTGAAGACTCATGAGCCAACACCCTCTCTACAAATGAAACTGGAATCAGAATTTCTTACGCTTACGCGCAGCTTCTGATTTCAATTTACGTTTTACGCTTGGCTTTTCGTAGTGACGACGTTTACGAACTTCGGCAAGTGTGCCATCTTTCGAAACACCGCGTTTGAAACGACGAAGAGCGTCTTCAAGCGATTCGTTTTTACGGACACGAGTTTCCACTAGTTTTCCCTCCCTCCGAATTACACGACTAAGGAAACGTGTTTCACACGTCATATCATATTATAGTGAAATTAAGTCGTGTGGTCAACCACTTATTAATAGTCGCTGTCTGAACGTCCACCAGTGACAATCGCGATACCTGCTGAAGCACCGATACGTGTCGCACCAGCATCGATCATCGCTTTCGCACCTTCGAAGTCACGGACGCCACCTGAAGCTTTTACGCCGATGTCAGGTCCGACCGTCTCACGCATGAGGCGAATGTCTTCAACTGTCGCGCCACCAGTCGAGAAACCAGTCGATGTTTTGACGAAGTCTGCTCCAGCTTTCACTGAAAGTTCGGCAGCTTTTTTGATTTCTTCTTTTGTAAGCATGCATGTTTCGAAGATGACTTTGACGAGTGTACCGTTTGCCGCTTCGACAACCGCACGGATGTCACGTTCTACGAGATCGTAGTCAGCATCTTTGAGTGCTGCGATGTTGATGACCATGTCTACTTCATCTGCGCCATTGGCAATCGCATCTTTTGTTTCAAATGCTTTTACCTCAGGCGTGTTTGCACCAAGTGGGAAACCGATGACTGTACATACTTTGACATCATCATCTGACTTGAGTTGTTCTGCTGCATATTTGACCCATGTCGGGTTGACACAAACGCTTGCGAATTTGTATTCGAGCGCTTCTGCACAAAGTGTTGTAATTTGATCTTTTGTTGTTTCAGCCTTTAAAGCTGTGTGGTCGATATAACGGGCTAATTCCATGATTCATTTCCTCCTCTGACAAATAAGTCTGACATCTAACATATTACCATGTTTTTTCGAGATGTAACAGCTTTCAAACCTAAATCAACTGACGACGTTTACGAGCGACGACCCAACTGTTCCAACTAAAGAAGAAAATAGCGAGCCAAATGCAGGTGAAGGCAAAGACATGATATGCCGTGAACGGTTCATGGTACATGACGACCCCGATGATCAAGCTAAGTGTCGGTGCGATGAATTGAAGAAACCCGACAAGCGTGAACGGGATATGTTGTGCCCCGTATCCGAATAGGAGAAGAGGTAACGCCGTGACCACACCCGTTCCAAGAAGGGCGATCCAAATGACAGGCGACATGTTATACACAATATTGTCGGTGACAACTTGATTTCCGAGGAAGAGCAATGCCACCGGGACCACTGCTAGCGTTTCGATTCCTAGGCTGACCGTTGAAGCAAGAGGACGGCGCTTCTTCACCATCCCATAAAATCCAAAGGTACTCGCCAAGACGAATGAAATCCAGGGGAACGTACCATACCCTAACGTCAAGACGAGGACGCCGATTGACGCGATCCCAACGGCCATCCATTGGACTCGATTTAATAATTCCCGAAAGACAAGCACCCCTAACACCATACTGACGAGAGGATTGATGTAGTACCCGAGAGAAGCTTCAATGATATATCCGTGATTGACAGCCCATATGTATACAAACCAGTTGGCACTGACGATGAATCCGTTCAACATGAATGCGTTTCGTGTAGCCGGATGTCGAAGTGCGTAACCGAACTCTTTCCACTGATTTGTCCATCTCAGAACGAGCAGAATAAATAAAAATGACCAAACGATTCGATGTGCTAAAATTTGACCGCTCGGTACTTCTTGCAAAAATTTCCAATAAATCGGAAGGACGCCCCACATGACGTAGGCTCCGACTGTCGTCCATACTCCCTTATTCACACGTTCACCCGCTCTCTTACAAGTTAAAAACAGTTTAGTCGATGAAAGACTCCCGATACAAGACTTTTGTTTCATGAAAAAAGGACGCGAAATCGCGCCCTGACCGTTTATTGTCTCACTTGTTCAATTGCCGTTAATGCTTGTGCCAAGTCTTCAATCAAGTCATCAATGTCCTCAAGTCCGACCGAAATACGAACGAGCCCATCGGTGATGCCAAGTTCCGCTCGACGTTCGGCTGGAATCGACGCATGTGTCATGCGTGCCGGGACACTGATCAAACTCTCAACCGCTCCTAAACTTTCTGCGAGCGTGAAGTATTTCGTCTTCGCGACCATCATTTCTGCCGCTTCCGCCGAACCGACATCAAATGCGATCATCCCACCGAATCCACGTGCCTGTGATAAATGAATCCGCTTCGCTTCCTCACTGGATACACTTGGGTGGAGCACGCGTGATACAGACTCGTTCGATTGAAGGAATTCAACCAATGCACGTGCATTCGATTCAATCTCCTCCATTCGAACAGCTAGCGTCTTAATTCCCCGAACAACAAGGAAGCTATCTTGTGGTCCAAGAACTGCGCCAACTGAGTTTTGAAGAAACGCCAAAGCTTCGCCCTGCTCTTCCGTTCGCGCGACAACAAGTCCTGCTACGACGTCACTATGTCCGCCTAAGTACTTTGTGGCACTGTGAAGGACGTAGTCTGCTCCAAGTTCGATTGGATTTTGGAAGTAAGGGGTCATAAACGTATTGTCCACGACGAGCAACACGTCTGCTTCATCGGCAATCTTACGCATCGCTCGAATGTCCGTCACGTTTAAGAGCGGATTTGTCGGCGTCTCGACATAAATCATTTTCGTGTTCGCTTGAAGCGCATCACGAACCGCTGTTTCATCGGATGTATCGACAAAAGTTGCTTCCAAGCCTCGTGACTGAAATACTCGATTGAATACACGGTACGTTCCTCCATATACATCAGACCCGACGATGACGTGGTCTCCAGATTTCAATAACATAAGCACCGTCGAGATGGCTGCCATCCCAGATCCGAATGCAAATCCTTGCACGCCGCCTTCGATGTCGGCAATCAATGTCTCTAATGCCGTCCGAGTCGGGTTTGCTGATCGTGAGTACTCGTACCCTTCTCGCAAGTTGCCAATCCCGTCTTGCTTATACGTGCTCGTTTGATAAATCGGTGGCGTGACGGCCCCTGTCAACGGGTCCGTCGTTTTACCGCCGTGAATGAGTGCTGTCTTTGTACGCATGTTCTGCCTCCTTGACAATTCCTTGACTTAAATATCGTTCTGCACTATCAGGCAAGATGGTGACAATCGTGCCTTCCGTCAATTGATTCGCTTCTTTTACACATGCTGCAATGGCAGCGCCTGAAGAACTACCGATGAGCAAACCTTCCTGTTTCGCTAAATGTGCCACGTAGTAGAAGGCTTCCTCATCTGTAATGGTATGAATCGCATCGACGTAAGCCCTCTTCAAAAATGGTGGCCATTTTTCGACGCCGATTCCTTCTGTTTTATGTGGTCCTGGTTCACCGCCGTTCAAAATGGAACCGACCGGCTCCACGACGACAGTTTTCGTTCCAAGTGGCTTTAATGATTTGGCGACACCGGTGAATGTGCCACCTGATCCCGCTCCCGCTACAAATACGTCAATTTGTGGCACATCTTTCAACAACTCATGGGAAAGGATGTCGACGTAAGCATCCGGGTTATCCGGGTTCGAGAACTGTTCTGGGACATAGGCGTCATGTTCTTTAGCCAACTCAATGGCATTTGCGATTGCACCCTTCATGCCGAGTTCCGTCGGCGTGTTGACGACTGTTGCTCCGAGCAGTCGCATCAATGCCTGCTTCTCTTGACTGAATTTTTCAGGAGTGACCGTCATGAGGCGAATCCCGAATCGTTGGCAAGCGAGCGCAAGCCCGATCCCCGTATTGCCTGCTGTCGGTTCGATCACCGTTCCACCGGGTGCCACATCGCCACGCTCGATCGCCCGTTCAATCAAATTCATCCCGAGTCGGTCTTTAACACTCCCACCTGGATTCATCATCTCGAGCTTCCCGTACACTTTGACATTCGCTGGTACAGGAAGCGTTCGAAGTTCAATGAGCGGTGTGTTTCCGATGAGTTCATAGACGTCACGGACAATCATCTTATGCCTCGTCCTTGAAGACGATATGCCATTCATCGCGTTTTGCGAGCATGTCTGCCGCTAATTTTTTGGCACCTTCGAAATCATGATGATTCGCATTCCCACATTGAACAGGGTTTTGCGCCGGTAGTTCCTCAGCGTTCATCGCATCACGCAGCGTCGCTTCCACGAGGTCAAGCATTCGTTCGTAGTTCCCATCATTGAGCATCGTCCAATAGAAGCCTGTCTGGCAACCCATCGGCGAGATATCGACGATGTCTTCAGAATGATTGCGACTGTTCTCGGCAATCAAATGCTCAAGTGAATGAACCGCGCGCATCGGCATGAGTCCTTCGTTCGGTTGAATGAAACGAATATCGTATTTATAAATCGTGTCAGCTGTTCCCTCTTTCACACCAGCTAAACGGACAAAAGGCGCCTGTACTTTCGTATGATCCAAGTTAAAACTTTCAACATTATATGTTTTCATGAGTAATTCCTCCTCGTTATTTAGTGGCTATTACGAGCCAGACAAACTTGTTTCTCTGCGTCATCGTCACGTTGTACCCGTTCGCTTCTAACATGGAACGAATCGTTGACGTATATGGATAATATTCACGGTTTAAGTCTTCGACGAGGTCTGAGTACCCTTTCGCAGTCGCCCAATCGATGATGTCCTGACGAGCTGCTGGTGACTCAAACATCGTATCAAGCAACACGAACTTTGGATGTTCCCAGCCTTCAACATACTGACCGATGGCCGTGGCCTTTTCAGAATCTGTCAAGTGATGAAAAGCATACGACGATACGACCGTATCTACGTTTGATAAATCCGGATAACGGAGGAAATCGCCTTCGAGCACATCAATCCCCAACTTTTCAACAGCAATTTGTCGCATTTCCGGCGACGGTTCAATCGCAATCAACGGATGCCCTTTCAAGATCCGGCTACTCAAGTTCCCTGTTCCGACACCAAACTCAAGCACCGTCCCTTCGACGTGTAGGGCAACCTCATCGAGCATTTGCTCATATCCGATGAACACTTCGTGATATTGCTCATCATGCCCCTCGACCGTCGTATCATAATCTTTTGCCCAATCCTTAAAGATGTTCATGAATGGTAAGTTCATATCGCTACCCCAATCTTAATTCTTACTAATTTGATATGTTTTATTGGTATTTAACTTTAACGTTACATTAACAGGTTTTTTTATTCATTTCAAGTCATTCGCTAGATTCTCGCATCACATCCAGTTGGATATAGGTCTTATGTGTTAGGTCTTTAGTAATTGTCAGAACATTAAAATTTGTGCAAAAACACTTACCTGTTTTACAAATAAACCCACTCTTTTTCATCTGATTAACGATATGATAGTTCTCAATGTGAGTTTATGCTTTTAATTTTACAGGTACTAACAAATTTTAGGGGGTCTATACGTTGTCACGAAAAAAAATCTATTTAAACGCTTCACTCGCCACATGTATCGCCTTGTCACCTGCACTGATTCAAGCTGGAACAACCTCTGTTTCAGCTGAAGCTTCCGTTAAACCGAAACTGGTTTTAGAGAAGAAACAGAAAAAAGTTCGGGTCGTCGTTGAGCTCGTCGGGGATCCTGCCATTGCCGAAGCCGCTCAAAAAGGAAAGAAATTTAATGAATTGTCGAAATCAGAGCAAAATAAGGCACAACAATCTGTTCAATCAGAACAAAAACGTGCCAAGTCCGCCTTGAAGAAACAAGGCGTAACGGCTACACCGATTGAAGAATTTACGACCGTCTTCAATGGTTTCTCTACATTCTTGTCTACAAGTGAAATCGCCAAAGTCGAAGCATTACCTGAAGTGGCGACCGTTCACATTGTCAACGAGTATGAGCGCCCAGAAGTCAAACCGGATATGATCACGAGTAATGGCATGGTTCAAGCCGAACAAACGTGGGGAGATTACGGGTTTGCCGGAGAAGGTACTGTCGTCGCCGTCATCGATTCTGGAATCGATCCTGAGCACCGGGATTATAAGATCACAGACGCCAAAACGGCAGAGTTGACTCAATCTGAAGTCAATCAAGCCATCACATCGTTCGGTCTTCCAGGCGAATACGTGAACGAGAAAGTTCCATACGCATATAACTACTACGATGAGAACGATGACATCAAAGACGATTCACCTGGTGCTTCCATGCATGGACAACACGTTTCTGGAACGGTTGCCGCTAACGGTGATTTAGAAAACGGTGGAATCAAAGGGGTCGCACCGGAAGCACAAATTTTAGGTTTAAAAGTATTCAGTAACGATCCGAACTATGCATCTACATATGGAGACATCTATATCAAAGCGATTGATGATGCCATCAAACTCGGCGCCGACGTCATCAACATGAGTCTCGGTTCGACAGCCGGGTTCGTCGATGCCGATTCGCCAGAACAACAAGCCGTTCAACGTGCCGTCGATAACGGTATCTTCATGTCGATTTCTGCAGGGAACTCCGCATACTTTGGTCACGGATTCGACTTACCGACTGCTTCAAACCCAGATACGGGTGTCGTTGGGGCACCGAGTGTCAGTCAAGCATCGACATCGGTCGCCTCTCTTGAAAACGATCAAATTCAATTGGACGCATTCCGTGTCGGAGATGAAAAAATCGGATGGAAAAAACAAGACGGTCCTGCCTTCAAAGAAGGAACATACGACATCGTATATGTCGGAGACGGACAACCGGAGAATTATGAAGGAAAAGACGTAAAAGGAAAACTCGTCCTTGCTGTTCGCGACGGCGGTTACTTCTACTCGCAGATCCAAAAAACAGCTGAAGCGCAAGGCGCAGCAGGTGTCATCGTACGTGGTGCGGTCGGGCATGGCGATTATGTCTCGATGGCTCTCGATCAACCTCAACTCCCAATGGCTTCACTTAGCATCCAGGATGGGAATGAACTGAAAGACAAGTTAGCAGAAGGTCCGCTTCAAGTGACGTTTGCCGGTGACCGAATCAGTGTCAACAACCGTTCAGCCGGTGCGATGTCTGATTTCACATCGTGGGGAGTTACACCGAACCTTGACTTCAAGCCGGAACTTTCTGCTCCAGGCGGACAAATTTTCTCTACGTTCAACGATAACCAATATGGATTGATGAGCGGAACGTCAATGGCAGCACCACACGTTGCCGGAGGAGCGGCACTCGTTCTCGAACGTGTAGACCGCGACTTCAAGTTGAGTGGGAAAGCACGCGTCACGATGGCGAAAAACTTGTTACTCAACACGTCTAAGCCTGTCACGGATATCGGACCGTATAACCAGGAATTGAAACAGTCGCTTCCATACTCTCCTCGTCGTGCCGGAGCCGGTCTCATGCAATTGCATGCAGCCGTCACTTCGCCTGCTGTCGCCTATGAAAAGTCGACAAAAGAGGCGAAAGTCGCTTTGAAAGAGTTGTCGAAGAGCAAGGCATCCTTCACGGTCGTCGTCGAGAACATGTCGAACGAAGCGTTGACTTATGATGTGGCCGCATCGTTACAAACAGACCTCGCTGTCAAAAACAAAGACGGTATCGTTCAAAATGCGATGGAAGCTCAAGCACTCGAGCAAGCTATCGTTAAAATCAACGGATCGAACACAAGTAAAGTCACGTTGAAAGCAAAACAGAAGAAAGAAATCACAGTTTCCATCGATGTTTCGAAAGCAAAAGTGTTGAACCCAGAAACGTTAGAAGGCACTGTATCTGCCAAATCTGTCTTTGAGAACGGCTACTTCGTCGACGGGTTCCTTCGTTTGACTGATCCGCGCGGTACAGACGGTCATCCATCTCTCGTTGTTCCAATCGTCGGATTTGAAGGGGATTGGGGCAAAGCGCCGATCTTTGACGAGACGATCTATGGAGAAGGAGCATTCTATGGCGTCTCTGGATTGGTCGATGCAGAAGGAAAGTACTTAGGTGAAAAACTAGATGAATCTGTGGCTAGCGAAGCGGTTGCCATTTCACCGGACGGAGACGGATCGAAAGATACGGCTACTCCAGTCTTCTCGCTATTACGCAATGCGAAAGACATCAAATATCGCGTCGTAGATGAGAAAGGGAACGTCCTTCGCACCCTCAAGATGGAAGACGAATTGAGAAAGAACTACTTCGATGGTGGAAGTGGTGATTATTACTATTACGCAGCGGATAACGCTTGGGACGGAAAATTGAATGGGAAGATGGCGCCAAAAGGCACATATTACTATGAAATCGAAGCAAGCATCGATTACATGAAGAAACAAGCTCAAACGATGCGCATCCCTGTCAAAGTAGATTACACAGACCCACGCTTCACGCTTCGTTGGGACGACAACGTAGCAAGCGTCAAAGCGTCGGATGACTTTGCTGGAATCAACGGTATCGAATTCCTCATCAACGGGAAAGTCGTGGCAAAAGAAGCGAAAGCTTCAGCGAACTTCACACTTGAACAGCCGCTCGAGACTACAGATCAGCTTTCAGTTCGTGTGTCAGACAATGCCGGGAACGTGATCACTCGAAATGTTTCAACAGAAAATGATGTGGCCAAACCTGGTATCTTTGTCGATGCACCACTCGCCTTGTCTCCTTACGGTACATCCATCGTTCCATTGATCGGTCAAATCAAGGATGCCTCTGAAATCGCATCGTTCACGGTAGACGGGGTCGACGTACCACTCAAATATGACGCGTCAGCGAAACAATATACGTTCAATACGACACGCACATATAAGGATGGTTTCCACAAAGTCCGCTTTGTCGCAGAAGACACAGCCGGAAACGTGACGAACTTCGTCCGCCCAATCTTTGTCGACTCGACGAAAGCTAAATTGTCGGTGACAAATGTTCCGAAGAACGTATCAGCTAAACAGAAGTCTGTAAAAGTGAAAGTTCAAGTAACGGATAACTTTGATGAGATCAAGCTTCGTGTCAACGGGGACTTGAAATGGAGCAATACGTTGAAAGAACCATACGCGATGCGTGCCTTCTCACGCACGGGGACGATCACACTTCCAGTGACAGCGAAAGGGAAGAATACCTTCACATTCGAAGTGACCGACCTTGGCGGAAACGTCACGAAGAAAGTGATTACAATCAACAAAAAATAAAAATGAAAACGGATGACCTCGTTCGGGTCATCCGTTTTCATATTATCTGTTCAGTTCAAGCGCGAAAGAGATTGCAGATAATGCATAAAGCGGCGCTGTCTCAGACCGAAGAATGCGTGGTCCAAATGCACATGCAGTCGCTCCTGCCTGAATCCATTGATTGATTTCGTTCACATCGAATCCACCTTCAGGTCCTGTGATGACGAGAACGCGTTGTTGCGGTTTCAGTTGAGTCAACAGTTGCGCGAAAGCAGACTGCTCCCCTTCTTTTGCCGACTCTTCATATGCGATGACGATGGCATCATAGCCATCTATTTTCTGTTGGAGCTCTCTCGGAGAAATATATGAGCAAGTCGGTACCACGGCACGATAGGATTGTTCAGCCGCTTCTTGCATAATCTTTTGAATCCGCTCCACTTTTTTCGGAGCTTTTTTTCCATCCCATTTGGCAACAGAGCGCGTCGATTCGAACAGCAACAGATGGTGGACGCCAAGCTCCGTCGCTTTTTGGGCGACGAGCTCGACTTTGTCCCCTTTCGGGAGTGCATACGCCAAAGTTACCTCGATTGGCAACTCCGTCGTCGCCTGTCGCGATGACATGACTTTCGCTTCCCCGCTCTTCTTCTCAAGCGATGTCACGACGCAGGCATACTCAACACCTGTACCATCCAACAGGATCATCTCATATCCAGGACCTTGTCGTAAGACTGTACCGATGTGGTGGACCACGTCTGAAGGAAGGGTCACCGTTTCGCTTTTAAAGGCTTCTTTTGTCAAAAAATAACGTTGCATAACTTACCCCTTCTTGGCGATAATCGCGACCCAATCTTCCATCACGCGCGTCTCTTCAATCTCAAATCCAGCAGTGACCAAAGCATTCGTCACTTCAGCCCGCTTCTCTCCGATAATTCCAGAGGTGATGAAGCGTCCACCTGACTTCGTGCGTGCATAGGCGTCTTCGATGAACAGGAGAATGACGTCAGCAAGAATGTTCGCTACGACTAAATCGTACTCACCTTCCACACCTTTCAGAAGATCACCTGT
This sequence comes from Exiguobacterium sp. s123, assembly GCF_018617075.1. GTDB lineage: Bacteria > Bacillota > Bacilli > Exiguobacteriales > Exiguobacteriaceae > Exiguobacterium > Exiguobacterium profundum. The sequence goes on from NZ_JACSJL010000002.1 coordinate 299,438, forward strand.
GTCCACTTGAACGCGTTCGCCCACTCCGTTCGTCTCAACGTTTTGACGAGCAGCTTCGACTGCGACCGAGTCTAAGTCTAATGCCTTTACCTTCGTTGCACCAAGTTTTGCTGCTGCAATCGACAATACACCCGATCCTGTACCGACATCAATGACACGGTCACCTTCCTGAATGTAGTTCTCAATCGCTTGAATGCATAGCATTGTCGTCGGATGCGTTCCTGTGCCGAACGCCATACCCGGGTCAAGCAAAATCACATTCTCTTCCGGCTGCGGTGTGTACTCTTCCCATAAAGGAACAATGGTAAGCTGTTGCGAAATTTTCACCGGCTTATAATACTGCTTCCAAGAGTGTGCCCAGTCCTCTTCATCGATTTCAGCGACCGTGACGTCTCCTGACCCGATATCGAGCATCGTGCGTAGTCGTTCGATTTCTTTTTTCAGATTTGAAAGTAAATCTTGAAAATCTCCCGAGGCCGGGACATACGCTTTGACGTGTACGCCAGAAGTTGGATACGTCTCACGATCCGAAACGTCCCAAATCTCCCCGAAATGGTCCTCCG